>DLXL01000598.1:3649-4046 GCA_003448025.1 Saprospirales bacterium
GCGACGCCTATGATCCAAAGCGTGCCCTTCAAGGCCAGTCGCCCTATATCCTGAACTCCGGACTGACGGCTAATCTCCCCAAATGGGATATGAGTACTACCCTGGCCTATAACATCATTGGCGACCGTGTGGCTTATGTAGGTACCGACAACTTTGCCGACATCTATGAGCGTCACCGTAACCTGCTGGACTTCTCTGTGAGCAAAAAACTGGGCCGAAACGGCGAGGTGAAGCTGACCTGGGGTGATATCCTGCGCACAGATTTCGTTTACTATCAGGACAACAACTCTTCCCATAAATACGAAGCCGATGTGGACAACCTCATGCAACGCCGTAACTTCGGTAGCACGGTTACACTGGGATTGGGATACCGGTTTTAGTGTTTGAGTGTTTGGGT
>DLXL01000598.1:4291-4428 GCA_003448025.1 Saprospirales bacterium
CCCCCCAAACACTCAAACACTAAATAAAGAATTTGGATACAGATTTTAGTAGTTTAAAGGTTAGGAACTTTACTACGAATGCCCGGACGACGTAAGTTGTTCGGGTTTTTTTATTGGTGTTTGAGTGTTTGAGTGTT
>DLXL01000598.1:4662-5295 GCA_003448025.1 Saprospirales bacterium
ACTAAAACACTCAAACACTCAAATTAAACCTAACTTCATATTGGCTTAACGTGATTATGGCCCTTTTTAGCCGAATTTTGTACCGTAAAGTTCCTCAGTTCAGAACATGGTTTTGCCCGCGTCACTGTTCTCTCCGCATCATTTGCCTGTAATTCAGTCGACATACCCGGCAGGTAAATGGCTTCCCCGACGCGGGTTTTTTGTAAAGAATCAACTTCGTTATATAACAGGCCCTCATCTTCGGTAACGCTTTATACATGAAACGAGAACTCGACATTGTTGTAATTTCTGACGTTCATCTGGGTACTTATGGATGTCATGCACAGGAGTTGCTTAACTACCTGAAAAGTATTGAGCCTCGAACGCTTGTGCTGAACGGCGATATTTTTGACATGTGGTATTTTAAGAAGAGTTTTTTTCCAAAGGAACACATGGAGGTGGTGCGAAGATTGTTGAAAATGGCAGTTAATGGGACCAAACTTTACTACCTGACAGGTAATCATGATGATGTGTTGCGGAAATTTGGGGAGATCTCTTTGGGGCTTATACATCTACGCAATAAACTGGTGTTCCAGGTGGATGGAAAAACACACTGGGTGTTTCCCGGTGATGTTTTTGCCCCTTCTGTGCACC
>DLXL01000465.1:0-162 GCA_003448025.1 Saprospirales bacterium
CTGGGCCGAGTTCGAAGACCAGAGCTGCGAAGAGACCAGAACCACCGGTTTGCTTTTTCAAACGTTCGCGGTGAGAAGTAGTTTTGGTCAAAGCCTCCTTATAGTTAACCTGTGGAGCACCCTGGTTACATTCTACCTTGAACTCGCGCTTCAGGCGGTCAA
>DLXL01000465.1:342-7542 GCA_003448025.1 Saprospirales bacterium
GGTCAACGATGATTTCCAGGTGCAATTCACCCATACCTGAAATTACAGTTTGGTTGGTTTCCTCATCATAACGAACGCGGAAAGTTGGGTCTTCCTCAGCGAGTTTGTTGAGGGCCATACCCAATTTGTCCAGGTCTTTTTGTGTCTTAGGTTCAACAGCAAGACCAATTACCGGTTCAGGGAAAACCATCGATTCGAGTACGATCGGGTGGTTCACATCGGAAAGGGTGTCGCCGGTGCGGATATCCTTGAAACCAACAGCAGCTGCGATATCACCTGCTTCAACAGAGTCGATCGGGTTTTGCTTGTTAGCGTGCATTTGGTACAGACGGCTGATACGCTCTTTGTCGTTGGTCCGTGTATTCAATACGTAAGAACCTGCATCCAGTTTACCAGAGTAAACGCGGATAAAGCAAAGGCGACCTACGAACGGATCGGTAGCAATTTTGAATGCCAATGCGGTGAATGGCTCGGTCACTGATGGCTTGCGCTCAACTTCAGTCTCTGTTTTTGGATCAGTACCTTTTACGGCAGCGATATCAATCGGAGATGGAAGGAAATAGCAGGCAGCATCCAGACAAGCCTGTACGCCTTTGTTTTTGAACGCAGAACCGCACATTACCGGCGTCATTTTCAGATCGCAAACGGCAGCACGAACGGCAGCGCGCATTTCTTCTACTGTAATGGTATCCGGATCATCGAAGAACTTTTCCAGAAGTTGGTCATCGTAGGAAGCCACTTCTTCAATGAGTTGCTGGCGCAGTTCATGAACCGTCTCTTTCAGGTCGTCAGGAATTGGAACTTCCGTGTAGGTCATACCCTGGTCGTGTTCGTTCCAAACGATGGCTTTACCCGTTACGAGGTCTACCACACCTTTGAAGTTGTGCTCAGATCCGATTGGAACCTGGAGTGGAATGGCATTAGCTCCCAGTTTGGCTTTCATGTCTTTTACCACCATCATAAAGTCGGAACCTGCGCGGTCCATTTTGTTTACGAAGCCAATACGTGGTACGCGGTAGTTATCGGCAAGACGCCAGTTGGTTTCAGACTGAGGTTCTACGCCGTCTACAGCGGAGAAAAGAAACACCAGACCGTCGAGTACGCGCAAGGAGCGGTTCACCTCTACGGTGAAGTCTACGTGACCCGGGGTATCAATGATGTTGAAGTCGTATTTCTGTCCTTCAACCGTCCACTGGCATTTTGTAGCAGCAGAGGTGATGGTGATGCCACGCTCCTGCTCCTGTTCCATCCAGTCCATCGTAGCTGCACCTTCGTGCACTTCGCCGATTTTGTGGTTAACACCAGTGTAGAAGAGCGTGCGCTCGGTGAAAGTCGTTTTGCCCGCATCAATGTGGGCGGCGATACCAATATTCCGGGTAAACCGAAGGTCCGTTGCCATGACTTTTTACTTTATTGAATGAGTGAAGAAATTTGAATAAGAATTTCGGGTTTAAACGTTCATTCAGAATAAAATGCCTGAATTGGGCTATTTTATGCTATTTTTTTGAGTGTTAATTTTGTGTAAACCCGATGTAATGGGCGAAAATTTTGAAAGTTAAATTTCAGATTCGACTTTCAAATCCTCTAAAAACGCCGATACCGCCGAACATTACTTTTCCAAACACAAGGGAATGGAAGTGAAATGTTCGGCGGTAGAGCGTTAGGTTAGCCGAGCTTAACGTCCACGGAAGTGAGCGAAAGCACGGTTTGCTTCAGCCATTTTGTGTACGTCTTCGCGCTTTTTAACTGCGTTGCCTTCGCCTTTGGCAGCTGCCATGACTTCGGCTGCGAGTTTTTCGGCCATGCCTTTGCCGCTGCGGGCGCGGGCATATTTGATCATCCACTTGATACCGATAGATACCTTGCGGTTAGCAGGTAATTCAGTCGGGATCTGGAAAGTTGAACCACCTACACGGCGGCTGCGAACTTCCACTTGTGGCATAACGTTATTAAGTGCTTTTTTCCACACTTGCAGCTCGTCCTCGTTGGTGCGGTTTTTTACGATATCCAGTGCATCGTAAAAAATGCTGAACGCAACGCTCTTCTTGCCGTCCCACATCAGGTTATTCACGAAACGAGTTACCATCGTATCGTTGTAACGCGGATCGGCGGCCAATACTCGAGGTTTCGGTTTGTGCTTACGCATTGTATAATAAGGTGAATGTGTTGAATGAATGAATGTGAGGGAGTGCGAGAGAATATGCTGAATGTGAGAGACAAGTGCCCATAAATCACATTACCTATATTAACCACATTACCCACATTAATAATTATTTCTTCGGACGCTTGGTGCCGTATTTTGAACGGCTCTTGTTGCGTTTTTGCACACCGGCGGTATCAAGCGCGCCGCGTACGATGGTGTAACGTACACCGGGAAGGTCCTTTACACGACCGCCGCGTACGAGTACGATAGAGTGCTCCTGCAGATTGTGGCCTTCGCCTGGGATGTAGCAGATTACCTCGATTCCGTTTACAAGGCGCACTTTGGCTACCTTACGGAGTGCGGAGTTCGGCTTCTTAGGCGTCGTGGTGTACACACGTGTGCATACGCCGCGCTTCTGCGGGCTGGAATTGAGCGCACGGCTCTTGCTCGCATACTCCACCTTTTCGCGGCTTTTCCGCACAAGTTGATTGATGGTTGGCATACCTTAGTTTTAGAAAATTGAATGTAACTCGTTCAAAATCAATGAAAAAGGACGATAAAAAGCACCCTTTTTCAAAAGCGGAGGCAAAGGTAGCGCAATTTTGGGGTGATTTCCAAGAAATTGTAAAAGTTTTTGACCTGTTTTACCGCAGCGCCGTTACATCCCCTTTATATTCCAGTTCAGCCCCATCTACAAATCTTACCAAAGCATACCAGGCAAATACCCCATCTACTTTTTCTCCTTTAGCAGTGCCATCCCAACCCAGGTTAGGTTCATTCAAATCGAAGTTGGTGTTTTCATAAACCATACTTCCCCAGCGGTCGAAAATGCGTAAAAGCGTGATCTGCGATGCAGCCGGTCCGCCAAATCCAGTGAAATGGTCGTTCGGATAGGGTTTGTCCGGACCAAATATGTTCGGAAAGAACACCGGACGATCTTTTTTTACCTGAATTCGAACGGTATCAAAGGCCATGCAGCCATCTTCATCCGTAATCTTTACTATATAGGTGATGTTATCAATGGCTGTTGCCAAAGGATCCGGCACATCCGTTTCACTTAAACCGATTCCTGGCGTCCATTCAAAAGTTACCGGCCTGCCTAATGGGGCGGTAACCGTGGTCAGATCTACGGTAAACCCAAGATCCAGGGTGGTATCCTGCGGAACTGCCACTACAATCAATGCTGGTGGTTGATTGATGGTGGCAAAAACAGAGTCCTGGCAGCCAAAAGCATCTTTCACTTTTACCCAATAGTCGCCTGCCAGCAGGTTTTTCAAGGTGTCTGATGGGAAATATTGTATGCCATCCGGACTAAAGGTATACGGTGGCCTACCGCCCAGGCCCTCCACGCGGATCTCACCTTCCGGCGCGCCGTTGCATATCAGATCAAGTACATCGATCAGGTTGACCGCCACATCAGGTGGTTCGGTTATAAATACGCCACTGACTACCATACATTCATTCCGGTCAGTAAGGGTTACGTCGTACTGTCCGGGTGCCAGGTTGCTGATGGTTTGTGTAACAGCGCCGTTTGACCACTGGTATTGATACAGCCCCACGCCCCCGGAAGGAATGGCTTCTGCCATGCCATCGTTGGCGCCAAAGCAGGAAATATCAACGGTGTCTACCATCAGCTCCAATGGCAGGTTGTCTGTTACGGTTACGGTAAAAGTGCCTTCACAAAGCACGGCATCAACGGCTAATATGGTATAGGTGCCGGCGGCAAAACCTCCCTGGGAATTGTTCGGGATAAACCCGTTGCCCCAGTTGAATTGCACCGGATTTTTGCCATTGGTTACATTCAGCGTGATTTCACCGTTGGAATCGCCGAAACACAAGGGCGGAGCTACAATAGCATCGGCGGTCAGGATGCGTTCATCCACCTGTATGTCCAGTTCGGTTTCGCAATTATTAGCGTCTTTGATTACAAGATTAACCAGGCCCACGCCAAGATTACTTAAGGTGCTACTATTCGTGAAAGGCCCATTGTTCCAGCTAAACTGATAAGGTGGTGTACCACTGGTAATATTGTTAATCACTACCTGTCCATTTGCCGTACCGTTGCAATCAGGCGCTGCAATGACTGTATCAACTTCTACCTTGGGGAAAATGGTAACAGATTGAATATCCGTTACTTTACAGCCAAGGTCTGTTTCCAGCGTAAGTACTACTGGATTAACGCCCGGAAGGTTGAAGGCTACGGTATGCGGCCCTGGTCCGGTGGCGGTTTGCGGAGTAGCAAAAGCGCCAAAGCTCCAGTTCCAGCCGGTAATGGCGCCGATGGGAAAGGCAGAAGCGTCTACGACCTGCACATCAGTACCCAGGCATACTGCTGAAGGGATGGTTTCAAACTTGGCTTCGGGCCCAAGGAACTCACCAGTTCCGCCAAACTCTACCGAGAATCCATTACCTGTAGCGGAAAAGTTATTAACCACCAGCGCATAGGTTTCTCCCTGTATCATATCCAGAGGTTTAAGCCAGGCATCATCACCGGGTTCCGAGCAACCTGCATCTTCGCTGATATCTTGGTCTCCATTGCGCATCCCGGTAGGACCCAGACAGGCTGTTGAGTTGATGCCCTGACTTTGCCCGGAAGCCATACATCGCTCCAAAATCTTGCCATTGCAATTCCCGATACCGTTGGGTAATCGATATATGACAAAATCAAGGTCGTCCGGACCATTAAGTGGTGTGAGGGTCATGGTTAGTGTTCCGGATTGGGAACAGGTCCAGACAAACCAGGTAGAATTGGATTCAAAGATGCCTGGAACGCCATTGTTGAAACAGGCTGCATCCTGCATTTCGCCGTTATTGCTGCCGGCTCCGGTAACGTACTTTACCACAAATGGCGACTTATCGCATAAGATAGAAGCTGAAGGACAATCTGAAGTGGGCTCAACCGGTGGATTGTAGTTGTTGATACAAATCTGGAATGAGCCGGTTTGCCCTCCTGCGCCTTGAACACGTATCAAATAGGTATAGCCTACGAAAAGCCCGCCTTTATATGCTTCCGCAATATTGGCATTACCTGCTGCAGCATCGCAAACAAGTTCGTTGATGACTCCTCCACAGGTTCCGAAATAAAGTGTTACCTGTGGATCCTGCAGGGTTCCTCCAGGGGATTGAGCAGTAGCGCCCCGCACCGTGATGGTGATATCTGTGGCCTGTGGTGTGTAGGTAAACCACACATCATTTTGAACAGATCCAAAACAACTGGGTACGCCATAGGCAGAGGGTGTTGCTCCCACATTGGTAAAGGCGTTAGCCGGGCTACAGTAGTTCAGTCCATTCGGCAATGCAATTGGGCTGGAACATTCATCATTGGTTGGTTGTGCATACGCTGTAACCGTGCAAAGCGTTAAAGCAAAAAACAGGAGCGTTTTTCTCATGGTTGTAATGATTTATCTGGGACGTCAGTCAAAACAGGGATAGGCAAAACAATAAGACGCAAAAACCCTGCTTATTGTTGGATGCAGGATATGTCAAATATTTCTTAAGGTTCATTCATCCGGCTAATTCCCCTATATGCCGGAACCATCGGGTGCAAAATTGCCGCAAATTAGCCAATATTGCTTCCAAAGAGATTCACTACTTTTGCGCCTGATGAAACATCTCCCTAATGCACTCACATTGGCTAATCTGTTTTGCGGATGTTGTGCAATCCTCTATATCCTATACTGGCAGCCGGAAACGGCCGCGCTGTTTTCAGCCGGTTCTTTTGTATTCGACTATCTGGATGGTATGGTTGCAAGGGCGCTTAAAGTGAGTTCTCCGCTGGGCAAAGAATTGGATTCATTGGCTGATGTGGTTAGTTTTGGTGTTGTGCCAGGCGCAATGCTGTATCAACAGTTGGCCATACCTGTAATGGAGTTGTCGGGGGGAGATGTATCTGCTGTACAGTGGCAAGCTTTACCGGCATTTATACTTACGGCCTTTTCAGCCTTTCGATTGGGGAAGTTTAATCTGGATACGCGGCAGACCAGCTATTTTTTAGGGCTAAGCACACCGGCATGTACTGTTTTTGTGCTGGGGTTGTCATTGGGGGTATACCACAACCGTTTTGACTTAGCGTCCATGCTCACCAATCCCTGGTTCATCTATGGACTTATTGGTACTTTATCGTGGTTATTGGTGAGGGAAATACCCATGGTTGGGATGAAAATCAAGCGTTTTGATTGGAAGAGTAATGGGTTAAATCTGATTTTTGTGGGGGTATTGGCCATCCTTGTTTTTGTGATAAAGGAACTGGCTTTATCGGCGATCGTTGTTTGTTACATGCTGCTGTCTGTCCTTCAAAAAAAGAAAATTCTGGAAGGGTAGGAGGGCGTTCCTTTTACCATCCAAACATTATAAAATAATATGAAATTCATTGCTGAAATCGACATTATGCCTCACCGTGAGCTGCTGGATCCCCAGGGCAAAGCTGTGGTAAACAACATGAAACATCTGGAAATTTCCGGCGTTCAGGACGTCCGTATCGGTCGGCATGTAACGATGAGCCTGGAGGCTAACAGTGAAACGGAGGCTCGTCAGAAGGTAGAAACAGCCTGCCAAAAGCTGCTGGCTAACCTTATCATGGAAACCTATACCATTTCCATCAAGGCATATTAATGCTTTACATTGTTCCCACACCTATTGGCAACCTGGAAGACATGACCCTGCGCGCTATACGCGTGCTGAAGGAGGTTTCGGTGGTGCTGGCTGAAGATACACGCACGAGTAAACGGTTGCTGGATCACTATGAGATCAAAACCCCGCTCCGTTCCTTCCATGCCCATAATGAACACGCGGTAGTGGAAAGAGTGGTGGATGAATTGGCATCGGGGGTTCAAATGGCGCTGATATCAGACGCAGGAACACCGGGAATATCTGACCCAGGGTTTCTGTTGTCTCGTGCCTGCCTCCGAAAAGGGGTGCGTGTGGAGTGTCTGCCTGGCGCTACCGCATTTGTTCCAGCTCTAGTGGCCAGTGGTCTTCCATGCGATACCTTTCATTTTGAAGGCTTTTTGCCGCATAAAAAGGGCAGGCAAACCCGATTAAAATATTTGGCAGCGTTG
>DLXL01000465.1:7624-8848 GCA_003448025.1 Saprospirales bacterium
TGGCAGCGTTGCCCCACACATTCGTGCTTTACGAATCGCCCTTCAGGCTGATCAAGTGTCTGGAAGAACTTAAAGAGCATTGTGGGGAATCACGCCAGGCCTGTGTGGCCCGTGAACTTACCAAAAAGTTTGAAGAGGTAAAAACAGCTTCCATTTCCGAGTTAATAGCGCATTTCTCCAAAAAGGAAGTCAAGGGAGAGATTGTGTTGGTCGTAAATGGCTGTTAACGCCAAAGTGCCTGACTGCCCTCTGCCGCAAATTGTACTTCCAGCAAATGGGGGAAGTAGTCTTTTAAGCTATCAATGTGTGAAACAATATAGATTTGACGGAATTGTTCCTGCAAATAATGCAGGGCAAGCATCATTTCCAGACGCCGTTCTTCATCCTGGCTGCCAAAAATTTCGTCAAAGGCCAGGAATTCCATTCGATGCCCGGAGCCTGAAAGATCCATTATAGCTTTGGTGATGGCAATGCGCAGGCAGAAATTGGCCAGATCTACTTCTCCACCGCTAAACCGGTCAATCGGATAAAAAACTCCGCCATCGGCAATGGCAAAATCGAAGTTTTCGTCGACCAAAATGCCCTCATATTTACCTTTTGTTATACGGGTAAATAGTTCACTGGCTTCCCTGGTTATGCCAGGGCTTACTTTTTCCAGGATTTCTGTTTTGAAGAGGCCTAGCATTTCTGCCAGTTTACGTAGCAATTCTACTTCTTCCAGCTTGTCACTGATTTGTGCCAGTATCCGGTTGTTTGATCTGATTTTTTCGAGGGATTTCTCTTGTTCTGCCTGCAGTTCCAGTCCTGTTTTTTCCAGTCCCCGCAGTTGGTCGGATTGCGCCTGATATTTTTCGGTGAATCCGGCGAGGGCAAGCTTGGCAGCTGCGTAGGCGTTTTCATCGAAGTTAAGTTGTTGAAGCGCTTGCTGGCAGGCAGCCAAATCCTGCTGTGTTTGTTGAATAGCGGTTTGGTTACTGAGCAAAGCAGCTTCTGTAGTTGGCCATTCCTTATCCAAATAATTGGTTTGGGATAAGAACTCTCTGTACCGACCCTCCAAAGCAGTCAGGCGGGATTTCAATGTCTGGTATGCCTGTTCATCAAATTGAATCTCCCCTATTTCCCGCAAAATCAGTTCATCTGCGGTGATTCGGGCTTCCAATAATTTGAGCTGGTTTGATTCAGACAACAACTGGCGATCCAATTCCAGCAATCGGGATTGTTCCT
>DLXL01000465.1:8988-14390 GCA_003448025.1 Saprospirales bacterium
CCTGAAGCCATTTCTCCAATTGGTTTCTGGCTTCCTGTTGTTGGGTCTTTAACTGTAAGCCTTGCGTAGTGATCTCTTTTTTCCTGCCTTCCAACTCCTGAAGTTGTCCATTATGAAGGTTGGTTACTTCCGTTTCCAACTCATTCAATACCCGCTCATAACCAGCTAAAAGTGGTTGCATGCAGGTTGGGCAGTTGCCAGCATTACCAAGTGATCTTAGTTGGATCAGTTTTTCGTTTCGTTCACGGATGCCGGCCTGAATACCACCTGTTTGTTGTTCAATGCCTCTGAGATCGTTTCGGAGGACTTCCATGGAGGCTTCCAGATTTGCTATGGTTTTTTGAACCTGACTTAAGGCGGATTCTATTTCCTGTTTTCCCTTTAGTGAGTCCCGGATTTGCTGGATTTTTTGGTCGTTGGCTTGCCATTGCTCCCGACTTTCCCTGATTTTGCTCAATCTTGCCTGCCGGTTAATGAACCTGGTGTGCTCGGTTTCCAGCAATTCCAGCTGTTTTTTGTCGAGGTCAAATTGGATCCATTCCGGTTTTGCCCGGCTGAGCGTTTCCTTCAACGTCAGGAGTTCGACCTGCTTTTGCTTGAGGGCATTTTGCTGGTTTTCCAGCCCGGTTAATCGTTCTGTGAGCTGAGTGCGTTCATTGAGCAGGGTATTGTATTGTTTGAAACGCGCTTCTTCCTGATTGAATTTTTCCTTTTCTGTTTTGTATAGCCTTTCTACTTCCAATAAGCGGGCAGCTTCCTGCTTGATCTGCGTTTGTGTGGACTCCAGAAGATTATTCCGCTCTGTAATTTCGAGTTTAATGGCTTCGAGTGCTGTTTCATCCAGCAAATTCTGGCGTTGACCGATGGCCTGGCTACTCAAATCACGCAGGTCTGCATTGATACGCACCTGGGCATCGTCGAGGGTGTCGAGCCCAAGCATACGTCGCACCATTTTTTTCCGGGCTTCCCCGGTGGTTTCAGAAAGTTCTGATAATTCTTTTTGGCCGGAAAAAACGGAACGCTTAAAGGCATCCCGTTCCATATGCAGGATTTTTACCAGTTCATCATTGACCGGAGAAACTCCTTTGGCAACCAGGTCGTCGTTTTTGTACAGTTCGGCGCCTACGGTAAGCGCTTTGCCTCTGAACTCACGTTTTACTTTGTACCGGATCTCTCCAATGGAAAAAATCAGTTCCAGTTCAACAACTGCTTTTGGATCGGCGAAAGCTGAACGCACATGTGCTTTATTCCCTTCTTCTTTTCCGAATAAGCAGAACAGAATAGCTTCAAACAGGGTGGATTTGCCGGCGCCGTTTTTTCCAATGATACCAACCAGCCCCTCCCGGAATTCGAGATCCAGATGGCTGTATTGTTTGTAATTGGACAGGCGAAGGGTGTTGAGGATCATGAGTTTTCAGACTGGAAATAACGACTGGCGCGTTCAATCAACTGGTTTGCCAATTTTTCATCATCCGGAAATTTACTTTGGAGATAATCTGCAAAAACCTTGTCAAGGCGGTCAAACTGGTGGCTTTCTATGCCTTGCACAAAGGTTCGGTCTGAAACGGTCTTTCTTTTTGGGATGATTTGAAAAGCTTCCGGGAAAAGCTGGCGCAGCCTGATGTTTCCAAATTCCAGTGTTTGTTCCGGGAGGATGTCGTTGAAAGTGATCGAAAGTATGGCATCCAGGGTTGGTTGTTCGTACTGGAATTGAAGCAGGGATGCTTCCAGTTCAGCTATGGAAAGTGATTGGCAATTGGACTGCTCCCAACGGAGCCATGGCCGGGTAGTGATTGACTCGAACTGTACTTTACAGGTATGGTCAGGAGCCACCTCCAATAAGATAAAACCTTTTTCTGAATCAATTTCTGTGTCGCTAAGTCGTTCGATACTCCCTGAATACCAGGCGTTTGGGTGCAGTGGAACGGCCTGAACATTATGCCAGTGGCCGAGGGCTATGTATTGAAATTCTGCCAGCTTGGCCTCAAATTCAGGTGGAAAAATCTGCTCACCATATTCTTCCATTAGATAACGTTTGCCAAGTGAAGTATGGAGCATAAGAATGTTAAACTTCCCTGGTTCAGGTTGAAGTTTTTGCAATTCCTGTAGCAGGATTCGTTGATCGTTAATATGTGGAACGCCATGTACCACCACCTCTCCGAATGAGTGTTTTTCCCAGGTTTCTCCAAACACTGGAAAAACATGGTCCAATGTATTCAGAGCCCGCAAAATGGGGGAATTATAGATGGTTTTGGGTGTTTCGTGATTGCCGGCAATAATCAGGATAGGGATACCTGCATCACCTATTTTTCGTAACTGCTCCAACCCAAAGGTTAGCGCCCGGTTGGAAGGACTGGGCCGGTGGAAAAAGTCGCCGGAATGAATTACCAGATCAGGTCTGATTTCCAGCGTTCGTTTGATAACGCGTTCAAATGCATCATAAACATCCTGCTCACGGGTATTTACTCCGGCGTCATTTACCCGATCAAATGCCTGAAATCCGAGGTGGGTGTCGGAAAAGTGGAGGATGCGCATGGTATCGGGTGCTTTAGAGGAGGTTGCTATGTTTCAGTCTTACGTATTCGATATAGTCGGTTTTGGGAGGGTCGGTGATTTCCAGATTGCGGGCGATGGTAATAATCTGTCCGCGGTGGAAAGTGCTATGCTGCATACAGTGTTGAATGATTTCGGCGCTGTACTGTTCGTATTGTTTGCCTGTAGTGTGTTTATAGGCAATGGTAAGGTCGAAAAAATCAGAGCTTTGGCGGTTAATGAAGTTTTTAAATGACTCGGAATTTTGGAGCAAGCGTTCAAACAATTCTTCATCAGTTCCCTGGAAAGTATTGGACAGGAATTCTGTAGGGGATATTTGTTGAAGTCGATGCAGCCATATATCCTCAGCAGCCCAGATATGCAATAGCGTAGCTCTTAAGCTTGGGAAACTGGAAGCAACGTACAGGGTTATTTTTTCAGCTGGTTTTGTCTTTAACCAGTGTATGATTCGTTCATTAGCCCAATAATTATAGGCAACATAGTCTTTGAGGAGGGAATCGAGGGTCATGGGAAAGAATGTGTGTTTTAGTCATTTTTTCGTTCCAGCAGTGCCATGTAAAATCCATCAAAACCATCGTCTTGCGGCAGGATTTTCTGATCTGAAATCAACTTAAAATTTTTTCCGGTACTACTGGCCAGAAAGGTTTGGATTTGATCCTGATTTTCGGAGGGTAAAATACTGCAAGTTGCGTACACCATGCGGCCTCCGGGTTTAGTAATTGGGGCATATGACTGTAATATGTCCTGTTGGGTTTGGCGTAATTGATCTATTTGTTCTGGTTGTAGCTTCCATTTGGCATCCGGGTTGCGTCTAAGTACACCCAGACCACTGCATGGCACGTCCAGAAGGAGTCGGTCTGCTGAATTATAAAGTCTTTTGATGGTCTTTTTGCTTTCGATTGGGCGGGTTTCTATGTTAGATGCGCCAGCCCTTCGCGCTCTTTTTCGAAGCTCTTCCAATTTCCAGCCCTGGGTGTCCAGTGCAATAATCGAGCCTTTGTTTTCCATCATAGCGGCTATGTGTAAGGTTTTTCCGCCTCCTCCTGCGCATGCATCCACCACCCGCATGCCGGGTTCAGGAGCGAGCAGGGGCGCCACTTTTTGACTACTGAAATCCTGTACTTCGAACCAGCCTTTTTTAAAAACCGGGCTTTGAAAAACATTTTTCCGGACTTTTAGGATAATTGCATCCGAATTAGTGAGGTGGGTGCATGGAATATCTTCTGATTGAAGTGATTTGAGCAGATCCTGCGGATTTGTACGCAGGCGGTTGGCCCGCAGTACTACTGCTGCTGGCTGGTTTAAGGCATGAAGGGTTTCAGGCCAGGCATCGGCCAATTCTTTTTCTCCCATTTGATCCAGCCATTCAGGGATACTTTCCTTGATTGCCCTGGCAACTTCACCTTCCTTCGACAATCTGCTTTGCCATGATTGAATTTTTTCTTCAAAGGCAGGGGTATTTAAGGCTTCCAGTTCCCGCCATTTAGGCAGGGTAACTCCCTTTAATGCAAAGTGGATTCCGATTAGTTGCCAAAAGTCCCATTCTGTATGGGGTTGTTTCTCAAGAATTTCCTGATAAAGCCGGAAATATCGCAGCACTTCATAGGTGGTTTCTGCAATAAAGGCTCTGTCACGACTTCCTGCTTTTGGGTTTGATCGCAGGGCACTTTCGATCACTTTATCGGCGTGTCTGTTTTCCAGAAAAATTTGCCGAAGATTTTGTGCTACGATACGGACTAACAGAGGGTGCATATAGGAAGGGGTACGGATTTAATGTGGGCGCGTGACTTGATTAAGGGGTAAAAAAAAGTCCCCCTCCGAACGTTTTCGGAGAAGGACGTCATCAAAACACGCTTCATTTTAAACCTTTATCTTTAAGCCATGTGGCTGATATTCTAACTGAAATCAATTGGGATTCATTTGGTGCAAAGGTAATTTTCTTTTTGAAAAGACCATGAAAATTGACATATATTTTTGTAATTTTTTTGCACAGGAATGCTAAAAAATCAATGTTGCCAGGAGGTTACCTTATCTTTTTCGCCGGCGACCAGAGTTGCCCCCTGAGTTATTCCCGGTATTTCTTCCGCCGCCGCCGCGATTTCTTCCACCGCGTCTTCGGCTTCCGCCACTGTTATGTCCACCGCCATTGTTGCTGCGGTTTCGGTTGTCTAGTTTTCCGGCGCCTGCAGCCAACTTATCCAATGAGTCGTGGCCTTCATGAAGAGATAATTGACCATTTGACAGGATTTCCAGGTCCTCCTTTACAATATCGTCGCTTACATAATGTTCCTTATTCCAGGTTTTATATGCAAGCTTCATGTAGGAGGCGATAACTTCCACAAATCCCTCTTTTTTGGGTCCATCAGGCATTTCAATGGCCTTTTGAATGAGGGCATGGACACTATTTCCATAGTGGCGCATTCGAGTGGCGGAGTTAAGATAACCCAGAGGTTCAGGCTTTGGGCGGTCTTCTTCTTTACGGATGATGATGCCAGGAGGAGGGGTTACGTCCAGCTCATAATTGGCAAGGGCAAATACATGATTCCACAATTTTTCCCGGTAATCATCCATATTACGGTTGCCTTGTGGGCCTAATTGTATCATCAAGCCTACAATAGACTCTACTGTTTTCTGACGTTTTTGAGGCGATTCAAGCGTGATGGCATGCTGAATCATCTCCTGAATGGACCGGCCATATTCCGGGAATCGAATATGAGGTCGTTCTGTGTTGTATTCTATATCGAGGTTATTCATGTCTTAGTGTTTTGGTGTTTTGGTGTTTTGGTGTATTGGTGTTTTAGTGTTTTGGTGTTTTTTAGGATGGGTATTGGTTGTTTGGTTTAAAGTGA
>DLXL01000639.1:0-7644 GCA_003448025.1 Saprospirales bacterium
TAAACCCATAAACCCATAAACCCAACAAACCCCACAAACCCCATATCTTCACACCAAATTTTCGTTCTTCAACGAGTATCGCTTATCTCTCATTGTTCATCGTTCACCATCCCATGCAAGAATTATATTCCCGTACCATTTACCGTCTGGTTTTTTATATGATTTTATCGTTCGTTGGCGAAATGGCCTGCGCTCAAACACAACAAAAGTTTCCGGATAATGCGAATGAGTTCGTAGACAAACTTGGAGAGTTCATGACGCTTTCCAAACGTCCGGATATGGAAGAATCATTTGCTGTATTCCGGAAAATGCACAAAGGGGGAGGCTTCCCGGAATGGGAAATGAAGCGAATCATTTCCGTTTCCAATATGATGGCGAGCCAGAATCTTTCCTCTTTTCCCTATTTCAAAAATTACATTAATGCCATTGTCGCTTCCAAAAACAACGCAGACACAACCATGTTCCGCCGTTGGCACGCTTTTTTGGAAGAGTCTTTTGCCGGTCTGGAAAAAGGACGCGCCAAACCAGCCGGACTTCTCCTGGAATTTTCGGTGGATTTCATGGAACAAAAAGCTATCAAAACAGGTGAAGGTGGCTCCACAACCTGGAAACTTAAAGGCGGAACATATGATTTCGTTTACACCGATCGGGAACCAAGCCTGGTTTGTAAAGATATTATCCTCATTGGCACCCGGAAAACAGACTCCGTAACGATTTTTCAAACTTCAGGCTACTACCGCCCCTATCAACAGCTGTGGTATGGAACTGGCGGAAAGGTTACCTGGGCTGAGGCTGGCTTGGATTCAACCATATACGCTTTGCTCACCAACTATAAGATAGAGGTGCAAAAGCCACTCTTCACCTGCGATACGGCTACCCTTTATTATCCGCTTTACTTCAAAGACGGGATCAAAGGCAGCTTTGAAAACAATATTGTGGTGAGATCAAAAACGGCGACCTCCAAAGCCGATTCCTTGCAGAATTTCCAGTTTCCTCGTTTTCAATCTTTTGAAAAAGTGTTGAAAATCAATCGTATTGGCGATAACATTGAATATTTAGGCGGTTTCCGTTTAGCAGGAAACTCATTGTACGGGTTTGGTACCGGAACAGAACCAGCCCAAATGACGGTGTACAATAAAAAGCGTCAAAGAGTCTTTCAGGGCAAAGCAGAACTATTCGTTATTCGGCGCGGAGTGAGCGTAGTGGCTGAAAATGTGGATGCAAAGCTGTACATGGATGCTGATTCTCTTTTCCATCCGGCAGCCGACTTCAGGATTGATATACCCAAGCAGGTGATTACCCTGATGCGCGGAGAAAAGGGGTCGTCGAGAAATCCTTTCTTCTCTTCTTTTTATAACATGAACCTGAATACCGATAAGGTAAGCTGGCAACTCAATGCTGATTCATTGGAAATTGGCGGACATACAGGTATCAAAGGGGTGGCTAAAAAAGTAGAGTTTGAAAGCAGTAATTACTATGATCCCTCTGTATATTTAAAAATGCAGGGACTGGCGAGTCATAATGCCGTAAGTACCCTTTATGCACTCTGGCTGAAAACGGACCAGGACAAGGAAGACAATGGCCGAATCGTTAAGGACAATGAGTTTGCGATGGAAATTAATCCTAAATTTGATTATTCCAGTATCCAAAGTTTGCTGGCTCAAATGGTTGAAGAAGGGTTTATCAACTACTATTTTAGTCGACATGAAATTGAGTTGCGCGATAAATGTATTCACTATGCACTCGCCAGCCAGGGAAAAAAAGACTTTGATGCCATTAACATCATTTCTGAAAGTACCTCGTCCAATGCCCGATTGGATCTGAAAACCAAGGAGACCTCCATTTTTCAGGTAAAAAAACTGGAGCTCAGCAAACGTCAGAAAGTAGCGCTCATTCCGAATGAAAATGAGCTTACCCTGCTAAAAAACAGAGATATGCGCTTTGGTGGCCGCCTCTTTGCAGGTATGACTTTGTTTCAGGGGCGTAATATGAGTTTCAAGTACGACAAGTTTGAAGTAGACTTTGATTCTGTACAGCACCTGGATTTTTACATTCCTACCGGAGAAACCGATAAAAACAACCAACCCATTGCCAATGCCATGAGCTCAAACATTGAGCACCAGAGCGGCGCATTGCTGGTTGATGCCCCCAACAATAAATCCGGTAAGGAAGAACTGAATATCTTTCCTTCCCTGCAATCTAAAAAGTTTTCTTTTGTTTTCTACGATCAACCTACCACCCAAAGAGGGGTATATACCCGTGACTCCTTCTATTTCCGGCTGGATCCATTCAGTTTTAATGGCCTGGATTCTTATACCAAAGAGCAATTAAAGTTCAACGGACAATTATTTCCGGCCACCATTTTCCCACCTTTTAAGGAAACAATTATCGTTCGTGATGAAGACAAATCTTTTGGATTTGTACACAAAACACCAACAGCCGGTTATCCAACATATACTAAAAAAGGAAACTTTATTGGTGCACTTGACCTGAGTAACAAGGGATTGCTGGGAAGAGGCAAACTGGAGTACCTAACGGCCGACATTGAATCGGAAGACTTGATTTTCAGACCAAAACAAACCACAGGTACAGCCAAAAAGTTCTTCATGGAAGAAGACCGGGCCAGTGCCGTAAAAGTTCCGCAAGCTAAAGGGGAGGAGGTATCTGTAAACTGGCTACCGTTCAAAGATTCCATGTATGTAACCAGTAAGGCGAAAGCTTTTGAACTGTTTAAAGCCCCCGGTTATACCCACAAAGGCGTTTTAATCCTTACCCCATCCGGGTTGAAAGGAAATGGCGAATTCGAATGGACCGAAGGTAAGCTCACGTCAATAATTATTTCCTATGGCCCTTTCCAGGCTACTGTTGATACAGGTAATCTGGAGATTAAATCGCTGGATCAAAAAGGAATTGCACTGGACTCCAGAAATGTAAAAGGCGACCTGGATTTCGACAAGCAAAAAGGGCAGTTTAAAGCGAACCTGCTTTCCGGAAATACAACACTTCCGCTTGACCAGTACAGGACCTCTATGAACGAGTTTTCCTGGAATATGAAGGCCAAAACCATTGAATTTAAAGCAGATCCTAATCGCCCGGGTATATTTACATCCATTGATCCCAAGCAGGATTCATTGTCGTTCAATGGGAAAACAGCGCTTTATGATATGAATACCAACCTCCTTAAAGTAGGGGGCGTCAAACAAATCAAAGCCGCCGATGCGTTCATAAATATCCCGGACACAAGCGATATTTTTATCCAGCCAGGGGGGCGTATGCGTACCATTTACAATGCGCAGATCGTGGCAGACACCGTGAGTAAGTACCATACAATCAACAAGGCAACGGTTGACATCGGAGGTAAATTCTTGTATAAAGCCACCGGTTTTTATGAGTATAATATTCCGGGTTATAATCAGGAAGTCTTCTTTAATGATATCCAGGGAAAATACCAGACCATCAAAAATGGTGAACGTAAGGTTCAGACCTTTGCGACGGCAGAAATTCCGGAGAAAGACAGTTTCCGGGTGGATGTAAAAACACTGTTTAAGGGGGATATGATCTTGAATTCAAGCTCCCAAAACATGACTTTCAAAGGGTATGGACGCTTGTTAGCAGACAAACTTCCGGTAACCAATTGGTTCACTTTGCAAACGGAAATCGATCGTAAAGACCCGGTAATTCAGGTGAAACTCGCTCAAGACGCTGATGACAGCCCAATGGTTACCGGCTTCTACGTGAGCCGTGAAACAGGTGAGATGTATCCACGTATTATGCTCCCGGCCCTTCAACGTGTTGACCGCCCGATCATTGACTGCAAACATGTGTACAAATATGAACCCGCCAACGACCGTTTTATTTTTGGCGACTCTCTGAAAGTACTGGGTAAGTCTGAACGTGGCGCCAAAATGGTTTTTGATAACCGTGTGGGTACTGTGAATGCGGAAGGCCCTATGAATATCTGCGCCGGTCTTGAACTTATGAGTGTGAAAGCTGCAGGCAGAATCAAGTCAGATTATAACACCGTGACGGATAGTACCTATTTTGATGTTACGGCAGAGTTTATCTCAGCGATTGAACTTACCCTGCCGCCCAAACTGGTGGAATTGATGATAAACGAGATTAAAGCAGCTACGTTTGATGCAATGCCATCCGTTTATAATACCAATATGGCTTTTTATCAGCCAGCGCTGCATGAATTTGTGAGCGATGAAAAAGATTGGGAAGAAGTGCTCTCCAATGCACGGGGTAATGCCATTATGTTGCCTAAAAAGGACGACAAGTTTGCCTTTGTATTCGGCCGACAGTCTGTGTTGTGGAACAATGAGTACTCCAGCTTTTTTACCCTGGAGGATCGTATTCCAGTGATCAGTATCGCAGGCCAGCCAATCAATAAGTCGCTAAATGTGATGATTCAGTACAAAATGCCAAAGAACGGCGATGACGGGATGAGCTTCTATATCAAGGCTTCTGCCGAATTGTGGTATTGCTTTGGTTATCAAAGCGATGAGAAAGGGGCATTGCTGAATATTACGTCGAGTAGCACCAAATTTAATGACTTACTGGCCAGTATGAAAGCCAAGGATCTGATGATAAAAATGCCAAATGGCAAAACTTTGGAAATTGCGTTAGTGGATCCCAGCAGCGCTAACAATTTTATTAACAAGGTTCGAAACGGACGGATCAAGCAATAACATACAAGGCAAGAAAAAGGTAAGACTGGCTAATCTATTTCAAATGTCAGAAGGGGTTATTTGGCAAACGCCAAATAACCCCTTCGTACTTGTAAACTTATATCTTCACCACCTTTGTGGTAGCCCTGACTCCGCTCTCCAGATGAATGGCAAGGAAATAGATTCCTTCAGGGATCTCAGTGAGCGAAAGATTGAAAAAGTCGCCTTGAACCTGATGGCCTCTCAGAATTCTTCCGTTCACATCCTGGATTTGAATGTGCTTTATTGCCTCTTTTGCTTCAATTCGAATGAGGTCTTGTGCAGGATTAGGATAAACAAGTATCTGTTCGGGCAATGCTGGTTGTAAGGTTCCCACAGTGGTGCTTAAACGGAGATTATCCAGCAACACCACATCGTCGTTTGCAATAGAATTAGCATTCAACTGCCAATCTCCTAATTCTGTGTAAAAGATAAGTGTTACAGCACCTTTAAATTGTGCCGGCAAAGGAATGTTCTTACTTTCAATACTCCCCTCTGGTTGCCCGTAAAAAACTTCTTTCCCGGATTGATTGCCATCCCATCGTGCCTGCAGCATACTGCTGAATAAAAAACCTTCTGCCTGGGCAGTTTCATTTCGAAACATAGCGAGATCAAAGCTTAATCCTGGATTTGAATTGCCGGTCATGTCTACGCATGCACGAATGGAAGCGGTAATTCCAATGTGGTTAATTTGTTCAAAAACGGAGAGTGGCTCCGGACAACGGTTTATATAAATTTCGTCCTGGAAAGCACCTGTACTCCCAAAAAAATGACTGTTTTGGTACTGAAAGATATCGCCAGTTCCTCCTCCATAACCCAGATCCAAGTAATTGTCCTCTCCGTTATTCTCTTCAAAATTATTGAAATAATTTCCCGTAATCGGTTGATAGAAAGAGTTGAAGAGCTCTGTATACTGATTATTGAGTAAATCCGGGTCACCTTCATGAATCAATTCATAGGTTAGACTACCACTGAGCAAAGGTATATGCCAATAAACGGAAGTGTTTGAGCCTCCGGCCAGGTCGCCGGGCAGGGAATAAGTCTCGGACCAGATCAGGTTGGATTGTTCATCTGTAATATTGAAGGTTAAAACTGTACCTGCGGAAACAGGCTCGCAACTGTTATTGGTCACTATAAATGTCATTTGAAGCGAATCGGCGAAACACTCCGGTTCAAGGGTGTAGGTATAAATCGATAGATCATCTGATTCATGTTCTACAATATTATAAATGCCATAGGCAAAATTGTTTGATGGATCCTCGTCATTCACCTGAAGGGTAATGTCAATAAATACAAAAGCAGGTACATCCTTTTCATACCAATTGTTCACCTCGAATGTGTATGTTTCTCCGGGAGCAATAGGTACTGTCAACGGGTAGGTAAAATTTGGATTGGAAGGGGACCCTGATAACAAAACGGAACCTCCAGTTGCGGGATCATATGCTTCACCACTCCTATTTACTACCTTGACTTTTATAGGAAGATATCCTCCTAATCCACATATAGAAGTGTTCCAGTTTTGCTCTCCCACCACTGTCAGGTCCAAGGCCCCGAAGGTTGAAGCAGGCAACCCCACAGCCTTCCAGGCCTCTTTCACATCCTGAACTTCAGAAGATCCCTGGCCATATATTTCCTCCGCCGCCGCTACTGAGTATTGATAAAAACTATTGTAATCAGAACTTTCTGTCAGATAAGCCTTATTGGTCTGGAACACGATCTGTGTTGCCTTGTCAAATCCCAGGCCGGTAATTTGGTACGCTGTGCCCGCTTCATTCATCCCCTGCTTGCCATCCACCAGCATAGAAAACCAAAGATTCCCTATCGCACTGTTGGTATGAACACCATTACCAGCCTCCCAAAATAAACCATTATACATCGCGGGCATTTCCAGACTGTTTGGGTCGTTCATCCTTCTGAATGGCTCTGACTCCGGATTGATGATAAAGCTTTCCCCTAACGACCAGTTGTGATCGTCAGGAGCGCTCTTGTATTCCAGCAGTTTGCCAAAAATGTCTGCAAGACTTTCATTGATTGCACCTGATTCTCCGGAATAAACCAGTCTGGAGGTATAGTCAATCATGCCATGTGTAAATTCATGCCCAACTACTTCCAGGGTAGTCAACGGGCCATAATTACAATCTCCATCCCCAAAACTGGAAAACTCTCCATCCCAATAGGCATTCACCAAGCCTGGGCCGCCTGCATGTACCCGCACCTTCAGTGCTTTGCCTAATCCATCCTGGCCCTTCCAGCCAAAAGATTCAAGCATCACATCGTAGTATTCCTGGGTACAATAGTGGGCATCCAGCGCTACTTCATCCATGTTGGCATTCGTCAAATCCCAATGCGAATCGGTATTGGTAAATAGATCTCCATTGTCATGAAAGATAAAAATCCCTTCGCCTCTAGTTGGGTCCCGAAGGATAAACGCTTGCGGTCCAATGGAATCTGTAATGATTTGCTGCACGCCATAATACTTGGTTTGTGCGGTGCTCGGAACGCCATGTTGCAAAATCAGCGGGAAATCACAAATGATCTTTCCTCCTGTAGCTTCTATAAAATACTGATGTTTATTTGCCGGTTCAGTTGCTACCAAATTTACCTGATAAACCAATGCCAAATCCTCCGAAACCTTCGGGAAGGCCGGGTCAATGAGCATTAGTTTAACGGAACTTAACTTGTCGTTGTACTTATGGGCTTTCATGGCACGTTTCGCTATAACCATTGCAGTTTGTTGGTCCATACCCGGCTTGACGGATGTTTTGACCTGCGGACTATATCGCCCGCTTGCACGGACAACTTGCCCATTCTGCTCATGCAAAATATAGGTGTTACCAAAAATCGGCACTCCCAAATGGATTTGCTGATATTTATAATGAACATAACCATTTTGCCCTGGTACCGTTTCTGCCAGTACCATACGGGAATCAGGGTG
>DLXL01000639.1:7785-18931 GCA_003448025.1 Saprospirales bacterium
ACCATACGGGAATCAGGGTCTAATAACATCGCATTTGCCATGTTTTCAAAGTAGCGGTCGTGCGGATAGTTTTTGCCGTCAGGTTGAAAAAAACCATACTTTTTAACTAGAAATTCATTGGAAAGGCCTTTTTGCTGACCTGATAAGGCAGAGGTAATCCCCAAAAGGAGTGCACATGCAAGTAGAATGTGTTTAAGTGTCATATGATAAAAAAAGTTGTTTTATTGCAATGAAAATAGGCCGAACTTGCTCAGCTGCCAGCCTTTTTTTGGAGATATAGCAACTATTAGCAAAAAAAAGCGCGGCACAGGATAACCCATGCCGCGCTGATAAAATCAATCAGAACTAAATTATTGCTTTGCAAAGGTTCCTTCCAGTCGGCCGGTGTCTGACTTTAATACCAGACGATACATGCCCGCAGGAAGGTTGGTTACATCCAGCTGGAAATTTGCTCCGTTAGCTACTGTGTTCGACATGGCAAGTCGACCATCCGCCGCATAAACCTCAACATTTGCCTGGCCAATTGCTGCACCGTTTTCTAACAAAGCGGTCACATTCAACCAGTTAGCGGTTGGGTTAGGCGAAAGGGTCAGCATGGCACTGCCGGCGCCCGGATCAATGACCGGAGTCTGACATTCAACCTTGCCCAGTACAACTTCATCACCGCATTGATCAGGATGATCGTGGTCTACCACTGCGAACTCATAAACTGTGGTACCGTCACCAGGGAATGGACCAAGGATGATTGGCTGAAGCGTATCGTACGGGAAGTTTCCGTAGTTGTTGCCATTGCCTATAATATTGAAGCCCCCTGGACCTCCATTTTCATGCTGGAAGGTCAGTGCCACAAAGAATTGCCCGCAAAGACAAGGCGTCCGAACTACCACCAGATCGTATATATTGCAATCATCATTGCCCAGACAATCTGGAACCAGGAACGTACGATCAATGCAACATGGCGGGATGCCAGGCACATTACCCAGCATACAAATCTTGATTTGATCCGTATTGCCACCATCCCATGGGAAATTCTGAATCAAAAGGGGCAACTGGTTCAGGTTGAATTGACCAAATAGCAGGCCATTGGCCCATACCTGGAATACATTGCTTGGCGGATTCACCACCTGGAAATCAATTTTCACCTGATAGGTGCTGTCTGAAGTGCAATCATCCGTAAGTACGATCAGGTCCACAATATCGCAAGGCAATCCACCGCCACAATCGGGGCCAATAAAATCAAGGGTTTTACAGCAGTTTGGATCATTTTGGATGCAAATCTTGATGATATCCACTGCCGGGCCATTGCTAGGGAAGTTTGGAATGACCAATGGCAGATTTGCCAGCGGGAAGGATCCAAGGAAGATGTTGTTTCCCCAAACCTGGAAGAACTGATTGGAAGGATTTACTACATCAAAATCCAATTGCAAATCGTAACTGGTAGTTGCCGGATTACAATTGCCTGGATCCAAAACTACATTGAAAATTTCGCAGTTGCCCATCACATTGCAATCGGGCCCCTGAAAAATCAGTGTCTGGCAACAGTCCGGATGATCGTTGATGCATACTTTAACAACGTCCCCAATATTTCCGTTAGAAGGAATATTAGGAATAGTAAATGGAAGGGTAGATAAAAGGTGGGTACCATAGAAAACGCCATTCACCCACACTTCAAAGAAGTCGTTTCCAGGATTCGTTACCTCAAAATCAATGGTCAGAGGATAGGTGCCAGTGTTTGGATTACACTGCCCTGGATTTGCCGTCAGATCAAAAATGTCGCAGGGGTCTGGTAACAGGCAGTCCGGAACATGCCAGTCAATTTCTGCGCAACAGGCACCAGGACCTCCGGGTGCATTGGAAAAGCAGACTTTCAGGAAATCTGATTGGCCCCCGTCCCAAGGGAAAAACTGGATGGCTAATGGCAGGGCGTTGACGTTGAATATGCCAAAGAACTGTCCATTCGCCCATAATCCAAAGGTGTTGCTGGGAGGGTTCACAACCGCAAAGTTTACCCATAGCTGATAGGTGCTGTCGCTGGTACAGTCTCCAACATCTACGTGAAGGTCATTAATATCACAGTTATTCTGGAAGCAATTCGGAGTAGGAAATTCAATGGTCCTGCAGCAGCCCAGGGAGCCGTTAGTGCTGATCATACATACTTTTATCACATCATGGGTTCCATTACCATCCCATGGGAAGTTTGGTATGTACAAAGGCAATTGGTTCAGATTAAAATTCCCCAAAAATTGCCCGTTAGCCCACAGACCAAAAATATTGCTTGGCGGGTTCTGAACCTGGAAGTTCACCCATACCTCATAGGTACTGTCTGCAGGGTTGCAATTGCCGGTATCAACACCTAAATCAAAGATTTCACAAGGTAAATCACAGTTCGGTCCCTGGAAATCAACGGTTTTGCAACAGTCAGGGTGGTCATTGATGCAGATTTTGATCACATCAATAGCATTACCATTGTTCGGGAAATTCTGGATTACCACTGGCAAACCAGCCAGTGGAAACAGGCCGAGATATTGCCCGTTACCCCATACTTCAAACAAGGCATTACCAGGATTCACAACCTCAAAATCAAGCGTCAGGCTGTAGCTGTCATCATTCGGATTACATGCTCCAGGTGTTACCACTACATCAAAAATGGCACAAGGTGCCGGATCGCAGTTCGGTCCATCAAACTCAATAGCTTTACAGCAGTCAGGACTTCCTTGGATGCAGATCTTGATTACATCGATCGCATTGCCATTGGATGGCATGTTTGGAATGATCAACGGCAAGCTGTTAAGTGCAAAGACGCCCAAATATTGTCCATTACCCCACACCTGGAAGGAGTCGCTGCCAGGATTGTGAACCTGGAAGTTAAGCTTCAATTTATACGTATTGGAAGCCGTGTCACAATCGCCTGGATCCACGGTAAGGTCAAAAATTTCGCAAGGCAGATCACAATTTGGCCCCTGGAATTCGAGTGTCCGGCAGCAGTCCGGATTGTTCTGAATGCAAATTTTAATTACATCGATGGCATTGCCATTGGATGGGAAATTGAACAGGTTCAACGGCAAATCGCTCAAGGCAAACAAACCCAGGTATTGGCCATTCCCCCATACGTCAAAGGAATCGCTGCCTGGATTTTGCACTTCAAAATCCAGATGCAACTGAAATACATTATCTGCCGGGTTACAATCTCCCGGATCCAGTACCACATCATAAATCTCACAGTTGCCATTACAGTTTGGTCCCTGGAATTCAAACGTTCTGCAGCAATCATCATCCCCTTTCAGGCATATCTTTACTACATCTATGGCGTTGCCGTTGGAGGGGACATTCTGAAGGGTTAATGGAAGCGCACTGAGCGGGAATAAGCCCAGGTATTGCCCATTGCCCCAAACCTCGAAAGAATCGCTGGTGGGATGCAAGACTTCAAAATCGAGGAAAAGATCATAAGTCCCATCCGTATTACAATCGCCCGGATCAAACTGCAGGTCTACAATTTTGCATAGCAGCAGACAAGCTGGTACATTAAACTGCTTGATCCGGCAGCACCCTGGTGCTCCGGGTACCGCATTGGAATCGAGAATACATATTTGAATAAAATCACTCGACTGCCCATTCCAGGGAACCTCAAGCATGAGCGGTAATGCCGTTAACGGGAAGGTGTCAATCAGCTGATTATGAATGGAAATGGTGAAAAGACCATCACCAGGATTCGTTCCGTTAAAGTTTACCGTGATTTTGTAAGTACTGTCGGAGGTGCAGGCGCCGGTTTGCAGGTTGATGGTGGTTATCTCACATGGGCCATACGGCAAGCAGCCCGGATTAAGCAACTGTAGTTCTTTACAGCACCCAGGCAGGTTGCCGGTACAAACTTTTATCTGACTGAAAATCAGGCCGTTCCAGGGGAAACTGTCGATGGCTAGCGGCAACTGATTCATGCCGAACTGCCCCCAGTAAGTTCCATTCAGCCAAAGGTCAAAGGAATCCACAGAACCAGGATCGTTCACCGTAAAGTTTAGAACAGCTTTGAAGGTACTATCTGTTGGGCAGCCGTTAGGCTTGATAACCAGGTCATTGATGCCACACGGAGGGCCAAACAAACAGGATGGCACCTGATACTCAATGGTTTTACAACAAACAACATTAATCTGGGAGACACATATTTTAATCTCATCAAGATTGCCGCCATTCCAGTGCACCTCTCTTGTGAGTGGCAACTGGTTTAAGCCAAACAAGCCTAATAATTGTCCATTACTCCAAACAACAAATGAATCCGCAGCCCCTGCGCCCAGAACCTCAAAATCAAGGGTTATCTTATAGGTGCTGTCGGAGGTGCAATCGCCGGTTTGAACAGTAAGATCTACTATAGCGCAACCGCCATTGGCACATGGTGGAGCAGGAAAATCCAGCGTTTTGCAGCAAGCGGGTTGATTACTGATACACACTTTAATAACATCGAAAGGATTGCCACTTGCCGGGAAAGCAGGAAGGTTAAGGGGCAAGGCAGCAAGCGGAAATACACCCAGAGAAATGCCGTTTACGGTAAAGACTTCAAACGTTGAATTGATGGGAACACCAGATGCCTGGAAGTTGATCAATAGCGAATAGGTCAGTCCTAAAGGATCACAATCCCCCGGAACCACCATCAGGTTCTCAATGTTGCAGATTCCCTGATTGCTACATGGAGGTACATTAATGACCACCTCATCTCCACAATCAAGGAAAACGGCATCCCGGACTACAAATTCCAGTTGGGTAGGATTGTTAGGATTGCCGTTGAAGGGGCCCAAAACCACGGGTAACTGGTTGTAGGTAAAAAGCCCGAAGTTGTTTCCATTCCCAGCTACCCAGAATTGATTGCTTGTGGCAGAGAATTCAAAATCGAGGGAAATAAAAAAGGTACAGTTGACGGGATTGACCTGGACCACTGTAGCAGTCAGATCGTTGATCTGGCAGTTCTGCGCCGCGACGGGAACGCTAAACGCGAGCAGAAGCATCGGTAAGAAGGATGCTAAACGCATGGAGTAAATGAGTTTGGTGAATAAAAAAACATGAAATCAGTAGTCGCCATCCAAGATTTATGGGGCGCTGCAAGGATTAAAAGGAGAAAATCGGTACAGACCGGGAGCCTTGGGAAAAATGAGGACTGGATGTCAGCCAGAAAATCATCATTTCAGCAAACCGGGATTGGTAGGTAGCTTTTGCGAGGTCAAGATACAACACAACGGTCAATCGCTTGCTGAATAATACAAAAATCGGGCTCAAAATGTGTCGGATTTTCGTCATTCAGGCGATTAATAGGAAAAAAGCCCCTAATCCTGACCTCTGGAGCTTGATTTATCCTTCGGAAGTAAACGAAAATTTAATTTTCGGGAAGTTTTCTTGTGCGGTCTGCAGGATCCAGGCAGTCTCGGCCAGAAATACCGTTTCGCCATCACTATCCTTGGCAATATCTCTTTTCCGACGATCCAGAAACTCTGCCATGGCCTTAGGATCTTCAGCGCTAACCCAACAGGCCTTATATAAATTCACCGGCTCATACCGGCATTTGGCATTGTACTCACTCTCCAGACGGTGCTGGATTACTTCAAACTGAAGCTGTCCAACGGTGCCAATGATGCGTCTGCCGTCACTCAGGCGGGTAAACATCTGTGCTACTCCTTCGTCCATCAATTGGTCCAGTCCTTTGGCAAATTGCTTGGCTTTGAGCGGATCTGCATTTTCTACATAACGGAACAATTCAGGAGAGAAGGAGGGAATGCCTTTGAAATGTAACAATTCGCCTTCCGTCAACGTGTCGCCAATCTTGAAATTGCCGGAGTCGTATAAGCCCACCACATCTCCCGGGTAGGCCTCCTCCAACAAGGTTTTTTTGGAGGCCATAAACATGGTAGGGTTGGGGAATTTCAAATCGCGCTCCAAACGGATATGCCGGTAGTTCTTGTTGCGTTCGAATTTACCAGAGCAAATCCGCAAAAACGCAATGCGGTCTCGGTGCTTGGGATCCATGTTCGCAAAAATCTTGAACACAACCCCCGTCATTTTCTCCTCCTCGGGCTTTACCAGCCGTTCCTCTGTGAAACGCGAACGCGGTGTAGGAGCAATTTCCACAAAACAATCCAGCAACTCTTTTACTCCGAAATTATTCACAGCCGAACCAAAAAAGATCGGACAAACTTTGCCGTCCAGATAATCTTGCTTGTTAAAGGCAGGATAAACCGTCTCTAATACCTCTATATCATTGCGCAGCTCTTTGGCTGCGCTTTCCCCAATGTGTTTTTCCAGGTCGGGATGACTCAAATCTTCAAACACAATAATATCCTCATCCTCCTGCTTGCTGTGCGGATTGAAAAGCACCAGCTTTTTTTCATACATATTATATACCCCTTTGAATCGCTGACCCATGCCAATAGGCCAGGAAAGCGGACATAATTTCACAGCCAGTTTTTGTTCAATTTCATCTAACAGGTCAAATCCGTCTTTGCCCTCTCGGTCCAGCTTGTTCACGAAAAAGATCATCGGCGTGTCCCGCATCCGGCACACCTTCGTTAGCTTCTCGGTCTGCTTTTCTACCCCATTAGCCACATCCACCACCACAATGGCTGAGTCGCCGGCTGTGAGCGTACGGTAGGTGTCCTCCGCAAAATCTTCGTGGCCAGGGGTGTCCAAAATGTTGATTTGCAAATCCCGGTACTCAAATCCCATCACCGAGGTGCTCACCGAGATGCCGCGTTGCCGTTCAATTTCCATGAAATCGGAAACGGTGCTTTTTTTTATTTTGTTGCTTTTTACAGCACCTGCCGTCTGAATGGCGCCGCCAAACAGCAAGAGTTTTTCCGTAAGGGTGGTTTTACCGGCATCCGGGTGGGCAACAATGGCAAAGGTGCGGCGGCGACTGAGTTCGGTGAGGAAGTTGGACATGGTGATATAGGAAATATCTCGGAATAAAGCGTCGGTGTTGGAAATTCAGACCTGTAAGGTTTATCAAAGCTAGGGTGTGTACATAAGTCATATGTTGCTGTTAAGGCTACCCGGAAACACATCTAACATCTTGTAACCGCTCGTTTTAACGAGCGGCCGGGAAGACCTCATTAATCACATCTATCTTCTTTACAAAGCATCAGCATCCATAAGCTCCTGAAGATGTGATGTTTTTGCAAAGAAGATAGATGTGATTAGTGGGTCTGCTTTTGCCCGCCGTTGAAACAGCGGGTTACAAGATGTTAGATGTGTACGAGCGCACCTTATAAATTAACTGCCATTTAACTTGTGTTCATCCCATAGGTTTATCAAACCCTTTAGGTCTGAATTTTCGGGCCGCAAAAGTACGAATTTAGCGCGGATTTTACCGGAATACCTCAAACATCTCTCCACACGAATCTTTTTTCCGAACTTTGTGTCCGGAGGGCAGTTTGGCAGGAATTTGGCTGTAAAAACAGTGCCCCTCTTTTCATCATCATCCTGCCGCCCAGCGGCAATCCTGAAACTGATTTACATGAGGCCTCTACACCTCTTAGGCTGTTTATTTTGGGTAATCGGGCGCCTGGCAGCGCAACAGGATCCCACCCTGACAACCTACCATTTCAATGCCCTGATGTTCAATCCGGCTTACGCCGGCAGTCACGAGCATCTTACCTTAAACCTTACACACCGCCACCAATGGCTTGGGTTTGAAGATGCACCTGTTACCCAGGTGTTCAGCGGACATATGCCGCTCAAGAATGATAGGGTAGGGCTGGGCCTTACCCTGCTCAACGACCAAGCAGGACCGGGAGGCGTAACCGATCTCTCGGGCGCTTATGCCTACCGTCTGAAGCTGGGCGCACAGGAACAGTTCAAGCTGTCGCTGGGACTTCAGGCCGGTATCGCCAATTGGAGGAGTCGCCTGAGCAGCGTAAAAGTGGAAGACACCGACGATCCCTCCTTCGCCCAAAATCTGTCGCGCTGGCTGCCCAATTTCGGCGCAGGCGCTTATTTGTACGGCAAACAATTTTACGCCGGACTCGGCATTCCACGCCTGCTGGAATACGATCTGAGCAGCAGCACTGGCAACGAAGGCCAAATCCAGGCCAAAAACCTGCGCCACTGGTACCTCACCGCCGGCGCTGCTCTGCCGCTGCAGGGTCAACAACTGGGCTTTCGCCCCAACCTGCTGCTGCAACACGCCGGGCTCCTGAGCTCAAACGGCCCGCTTCGCGCCGGAGCGCCTGCATCCCTGAACCTGGGTGCTTCCTTTCTTTTTCGGCAACTTTTTTGGGCCGGAGCAACCTACCGCACCGCATTGGCCCGAAATTCATCGCACGACTCCGCCAATATGTGGGTGTCCTGGTCCTTGCGAAATGGCCTGCGTTTCGGGGCCGCCTACGATATCACCCTGAGCAAGCTGCGCAATGCCAGCAATAATTCCTTCGAGATCATGCTGGGGTACGAATTCGACGTAAAAGTGAAACAAGTGGTCTCCCCCAGGTATTTTTAGTCGCTTTTCAACCAATGAAAAAAACGCTGATATGTTTGTTGCTGCTGCTTCCATTGGGCATGAGTGCGCAATCACCGCTCATGCGCCGGGCTTTGCAGGCCATGGACCAACTGGATTACCAAAGCGCCATTGAACAATTCTTGCTGGTACTCGAAAAGGAAGACAACGCCGATGCTAAAGTGAACCTGGCTGAATGTTACCGCAAGATCAATAATACCGAAAAAGCCGAATACTGGTATGGTCAGTTGGTGCGCATGCCTTACCCAAAATCGGTGTACAAACTGTACTACGGCATGATGCTGCAGGCCAACGGGAAATGTGAACAAGCCCGCAGCTGGTTTCAGCAATACGCCACTGAAGTTCCGGATGATGCACGTGGTAAACACCTGGCAGCTGCCTGTGAACGAGAGACGGAACTGCGCAACAAGAATCTGGAGGTGTACCAGGTCTATCCACTGCCCATTAACACGAAATACGACGATTTTGGCCCCAGTATCATAGGTAACCAACTGGTGTTTGCCAGCGATCGCGATCTGGGGGGCGCCGTTAAACGCACTTCCCTGTGGACGGGTAATCCGTTTTCTGATCTCTACGCTGCCCCGCTGAAACCCGATCAGCCTGGCATGCTGGCGGCTGCCTCAGCCGAAGGATTCTCTTCAGAAATCAATACCGGTTTTAACGAAGCCGCCGCCTGCTTGTCGCCCGATGGGCAAATATTGTTCTTTACCCGCAATAATTACCTCGAAGGCAACACCAGCCGCGGCAACGAAGGCCTGGTAAAACTCAATCTGTTCAGCGCCCGCCGTAATGCCCAGGGCGGCTGGTCGGACATCGCCCGTCTGCCCTTCAATACGCCGGATTTCAACACCGCACACCCCTGTATGAGTCCGGACGGTAATCGCCTCTATTTCAGCAGCAACCGACCGGGTGGATTCGGTGGTATGGACATTTATTACAGCGAATGGAACAACGGCGCCTGGGAAACCGCCCTGAATCTCGGCCCCACTGTCAATACCGAAGGGAACGAGATCTTCCCTTTCACAGACGGCAATGGCCGACTCTATTTCAGCAGTAATGGTCATCTCGGACTGGGTGGACTTGACCTGTATTACTGCACCCCCAAAGGAGAAGGCGACTGGAATGTGCCGGTGAACCTCGGCGCACCGCTCAACTCCAACCGCGACGATTTCGGCATTTGGTTTGGCGGCGACCACACCTGGGGCTTTTTCTCTTCCAACCGCGAGGACGGCGCCGGTGGCGATGATATTTACACCTTCAGTCGTCATGCCGCTACCCTGGAGGTCTATGTGTTTGATAGCCAAACCAATAAGCCCGTCAGCGGCGCTACTGTACTGAATTCTATAACCGGCTTCAGTATCATCACCAGTACCGACGGTATTGCCGCCTTTGATATGCGCCAGGAAGAATGTGCCGATTTCTCCACGGCCAAAAAAGGTTACGACATGGCTCTGGCTAATGGCTGTGCAGCCCGGGAAAACGGACAAACTACCCGGCTGGAAATTGGCTTGAACAAAACCAGCAGTTTCAGCGTGCAGGGGATGGTGTTCGATATGCGCGACGGCTTTCCCGCACTGGGCGCCCGCGTAACACTGAGCAATGACTGCGGTAAAGCCGCCCCGCAACCGCTGCTGACAGGGCCCGACGGACGTTTTAAATTCAGGCTGGATAAAAACTGCTGCTATACCATTAAAGCGGAATCCGAAGGCTTCATCACCGCCGTGGCAGAGGGTATTTGTACCAAAAGCCAAACCCTGAATGCTGTTCAGCGCGTTAACCTCAACCTCGAGCCTTACCGCGACCGCGAAGGATTCATTGTAGACATTCCGCAGCGAGGCAGCCAGGCGGCCGGGCCCCGGTACAACCTCCAGCCCGGCCTGTATGAAACCCCCGACGGCTACCCGGCCACCCTGGATCTGGGCGATGGGATTACCGTGAAGGACGGCGTATTATACGACAATGGTGCGCCAAGCAAACCCCGGGAAAGCGATTGGGCGCGCAGCCAGGACGGCTTTTTGGTGAATTTGTATTACGATCTCAACGACGTACACCCCAATGAAGCCTCCATGCCAGAGCTGTACAAACTGCTGAAAACCCTGGTACAAAACCCGGAAATGGCCGTAGAAATTGCCTCCCACACCGATGCCCGCGGCTCGGACGATTACAACCTCCTGCTATCCCAGCAACGCGCAGAATCAGTAGTTAACTGGCTGGTGGCTCAGGGCATTTCCCGCAGTCGCCTTACTCCACAGGGCTATGGCGAAACCCGCCTGGTCAATGACTGCGGCAACGGGATGGACTGTACCGAGGAAGAGCACCAGCTGAATCGGCGCACAGAGTTCAGGATCAAACGCAGGTTAGGGGAGAAGACACCTAAAAGATAGGTTACAACGGCCAATATTCCGGCAATCCCAGTTCCTCCGCTATCTGCCGCGTGGGTTTAAAGGACCAGATGAATGCCAGCACAAGCCGGCCGTCCTCGCGAAAGTCTATGAAATAATCTTCGTGCAGTTTCTCTGCCTTTTTAAGCAGCATTTGCACGCGTTTCACCAGATAAGGCGCCAGCGTATCGCTTCTGCGGTCCGGAAACTTCCGGATCATGGCTTCATGGAGCCGGATGGAATCCGCCAGCATAAACAGCGCCAGGATCACCTC
>DLXL01000639.1:19001-20099 GCA_003448025.1 Saprospirales bacterium
TGACTCCGCCAGCATAAAAAGCGCCAGGATCACCTCTCCGGCTTTGTCTTTGGTTGCCTGCACGTGTTCGGTGATCCGCGCATTCCAGTGCCGGAGGTAAATTAACAGATAACCTGGTGTAAGGTAATCTTTGCCGGCTTTAGCCAGATCTGCGGCGATTTCCTCCCGAAGCGCATTGGCACGTTCATCGCGGGTTTCCCCGCCCTCCATCAATTCAAATACCAGCCGGCGTACCAGCTTCTCGTCCTTGGCCACCAGACGAAGCAATAACTTGTCCTTCTCTGCCACCGGCATTCGGGCAATAGCGGCTTTTAATTGTTCATCGAGTTTTGGCATGGCACAAAATTAATGTCCAGAATTGGACATTCAAAAAAAACGCCACCTGAGTAATCAGGTGGCGTTAAATCGTTTCTCATAGTTGCCGTATACGTGTTGGGATGACGGCTTTGGGGGTGTATGTTTTGTTATTGTTTGCTTTTAGCCCCCTGATCAGTAGGCTTGCCTTTGGCAGCCCCACCTCTATTGGATTTTGATTCTTCAGCTGGAGCCGGACCTCTCTGGCGATCCTCTTTGCGACCTTCGCCTTTTTTAGGTCCTTTATCCTTCTCGCCGCCATGGTCTTTGTGATGACCTTTGGCTTTGCCCTTGGCTTTGCCTTTGGAGTGACCTTTTTTCTTGCCGTTTTCCCCTTTTTTCTGGCTACGAGCTTCGCCGTTTTTTTCCTCTTTCCCAGGTCTGGCCTTATCTTGCCCTTTAGCAGGTACTTCTGCATTAGGTTTGGCTTCAGTTGGATTGGATTTATCTGATTTTTTTTCTGTTGCAGGCTCGGTAGGCTTTGGCGCAGAAAGGTTTTGAGCGCTTATGCTCCAAGCGGAAAACATTGCAAAAACCAAAGATAACAACATTACTTTTTTCATAATATCAGTGTTGTTTTTTATTTGTTGTAGTTAATACGGCCATTTTAAAAAAAGCCACAGGTGGAGAAGTTATTTTAACATTTTTTTTAATGCTTGTATGAAAAGTTATTGGGGGCATTAAGGTCAATTGAGTCATTTAGGTCATTAAGGTCATTAAGGTCATTAAGGTCATTTGGGTAAT
>DLXL01000060.1:0-733 GCA_003448025.1 Saprospirales bacterium
GTACCCTAAGATTTTCTGATCTCACCGGAGTTGAGTAAAGAATTTGCTCCTCTAGGCGAATTATTGCACAGCAAGTTTCTAAACGACCTTCCGCTCGACCTCTTTGGTATTGGTATGCAGCCCCTGGTTGAGATCATTGCCAGCGATCCTGCTAAAGTAAATGCCTTTATTTCTGCTTTGCTGGAAATTGCGCGCGTATATGCTTTACGGGAGGAACACTTTTATTTCGCCGCGCTGAGGGCCTACCAGGAACTGCGAAACAACTACTTTGAAGAAATCGAGCAGGTTGCAGCATCATTTGTTCAAAAACACCAACTACCCGTCAATGGAGGTGTTTCGCTACTGGTATTGGAGCAAATATTATCGACCGATTTCCAATGCCATATCATTCCTGATGGGCTGGCTGATTATCCAACTTTGCATTGGCTGCGATCTGTGTATAATCCCAATTCCAGAACCCTGCTTTTAAATGGTCAACTCAATGAACGCCAAACCGCCTACCAGTTGGCGAAAGAAATCGGCTTTCATGAACTGCGCTTAAAAGAGCGTCCTTATGCTTCCAATTTTGTAAGAGTTCGATCTTTTGAAGAAGTCTTGAATAACTACAAAGCAGCCTATTTTGCGGTGGCCATTCTGGTTAATCGGGATTCATTCATCCGGGATATCGGTGATTTCTTTGCGCAATCTGTCTGGGATCCGCACAGACTGATAGCCTTAATGAAGAAATATCAGG
>DLXL01000060.1:885-5694 GCA_003448025.1 Saprospirales bacterium
GGTGCGCTTCCAGCGATTTAATGTACTCACCAAAGATTTCGGGCTTGATAAGGTGTTTTTTCAACGTGTGGTACACGACCTCGACCGGGACGGATTTGATATGGACAAAGAACTCCATCTCAATCGCAGACACCAGCCACATGCATCCGGACTGGGAGAACATTATTGCAGGCGCTGGCTTTCCATCACCTTGTTGCAGGATCTTCAGGCTCAGCCAGACAAAACATTGCTGGTAGGCATTCAAAGAGCAGCTTTTTTAGCCTCCAAAGAAGAATATTTGTGCATTTCTCTGGCCAAAACCGGACATCCAACCCCTGGCAGGAACGTCAGTGTCACACTCGGGGTACTGCTGGATGATCACGCCAAGAACCTCATTCAATTCTGGAACGATCCTGCCATTCCTGTTCAAACCATTAATGTTACCTGCCAGCGATGCGCCATGCCTGACTGTGCTGAGCGTGCCGCGCCTCCAACGGTTGTATTGCGAAAAGAGGAGCGCAGAAGAATGGAGGAGCTGCTGAATCAACTGGTTAAATGATTGCAGACAGGCAGAGCAGCACAAAACCTTTGTACCTGTACACTCAATAAATGCGCTTAAGCTGATTAACCACGCCGGATTTTATCCATACCGTGCCATCAACAGCATTGAGCCTGATTTGTGTAAACCCCTCAGATGGAAAAAACAGATCTGTGATGCAGGTTTCGCCATGATCGGCAAACAACTCAGCGGATGCGACATCCAGGTAAAGACGAATAGTAAGCAGGTTGTTGCTTTGATGGCGAGGAGCTATATGCACGTCTTTGGCAAATGCCTCTGAAAAACTAAGATCGCCAGAATGCCGCCGATCACTAAAAAAGCGCTTCAAAGGAATATCGTAACCTATATCGTATTGCTCTCCTTTAGGATTTGATAAGCGTATGGAAAATTGGTTAGCGGTGGTTTTAGACAGATCAACCTCCAGTTCCAATTCATAACATAGTGGCTGACCTGGTTTTACTTCCGCAAAAAGTGTTCCGGATGGGACTGATCCCGGCTCCATTACGCTCTTTTGACCGCGTAATTTTTCCAGTTCTTTCACTGGGAAGGCGGTCATATGATAGGATTTTTTCGTTTTTTTCAGTTCGAGTAATCTGGGCAAAGTGGCTCCGCTTCTCCAGGATTTTGTGGGTACTTTTGTTGCATAATCCCAGTTGCTCATCCAGCCAATCGCAATCCTTCGGCCATCCATTTTAGGGATATCAGACCAGGTAACGGCAGCATAATGATCTCTTCCCCAATCCAACCAGACAGCCCTTCCAGATTCCACGTCAGATTTGAAAGCCGGATCAAGGGTAAAGGATGTCCCGTTGAACGTCCCAACAAAGTATTGGGTACCGGAACCTCCATTCGGATGGCCGGGGATGATATTCAGAATCAACACCCATTTTTCCTCCTTGGAACCGGAAACCACCATAGGGAACAGATCCGGGCATTCCCACACACCGCCATGTGAGCCATATTCCTTACCAAATGAGCTTAAATAGGTCCAACGTTTAAGATCAGGAGCCCCCCAGAACTCCACATGATCTGCAACGGCTAATACCATGATCCATTGTTGGGTAGGCTCATGCCATATCACTTTGGGGTCTCGAAAATCTTTTACGGTTCCGGGATTGGGAATGACCGGATTTTTAGCATACTTGGTCCATGTGCGACCGTTATCTGTACTATAAGCAATGGCCTGGCTTTGGGTATTGGGCCTTTGGGCCTTTTCTATTTCCATGTCGTGGTAGGTATAAATGGCAACCAATGGCGGTTTACCATTCTTTCCAAAACCTGAGGTGTTTTTCCAGTCTACAACGGCACTTCCGGAAAATATGTAGCCCAAAGAGTCCGGAAACAGAGCTATAGGCAAGTGCTCCCACTCCACCAAATCCTTACTTACTGCATGCCCCCAATGCATTGGCCCCCAAACGGTGGCATCAGGATAATACTGATAAAAGAGATGATATTCTCCTTCGAAGAAGACCATTCCATTGGGATCATTCATCCATTTGGACGGTGGTGTAAAATGGAATTGCGGGCGATACTGTTCATTGCTACTGACAGAAGGACGCAAAGGGCGGCATGAAAACACGCCCAGCCACATTAACATCAGAAAGATCGACAGGCGATTGATTTGCATTGGAGAACAGTTTTACCGTAATTTTCTAAAGAACTTGCCAGTTGATTGCCATAGTAGGGTTTTACGGCATGGCAATCGTCAATCAATGATTATGCAAGTTTCACTCCAATAGCAGTTACTCCTTTTTTCCCTTTTTTGGTTTCAAACGTTACGGTGTCGCCATTGCGGATTTTATCCACCAAACCGGTGGTGTGCACAAATACTTCTTCACCGGTTCCTTCCTCCACGATAAAACCATAGCCTTTGGTTTCATTGAAAAATTTGACTGTTCCTTTTAGCATGACTTAGAATGTTTAGTGTTTAATGTATGAAGGTTATTTTTGAATCAAAAGGCTTGCCTTATAGGCATTAGGTGCAATAACTGCATCCTTTTTCTTTGCCGGTGAAATAGCTTTCAGAAAAAGGGTGTAAGGCCCCATCGCCGCTTGTCCATTGCCACCCTGACTTAAGTCGCCGGTGGAAAGTGTGATCGCCTGGGATGTTGTTCCCTGGCTGAATGTAATAATGGCATCGGCTTTTCCGGCCCAAACACATTGTACACCTTCCGGACACCGACTGTCGGCAGAAACCGAATCGAATCGAATTTTATACCCTTCTTGTCCTTCAAGGCTGATACTTTCACCAAAACCTAACACAAATTCCTGATCCAATTTTGCAACCGGACCTCCTACAGGTGTTTCCATCACCTGAAGGATGATATTGTATGCTGTAGGATCTATTGGTTTATCCTTGAATTTCATGGGTGAAACACCCATGATTCGAATGGTATGGCCCTGATATTCAGTCACATTTTCCGTACCATTAGGAATGATAAATGGTAGTGTTATCGTTTGTGGTTGTCCGTTTTTACTGATCGTAAGCACAACCTCTACCTGACCGGCCGTAATGCATTCAACTCCTTTCGGGCAGCGGCTATCCGAGGCAATCTTGTCAAAACGAATGGTAAATCCGGCTAAATCACGGCATTCTCCGGTTTGACCAAGAGCCAGTGGAAACACCCGATCAAGCATAAATGTAACAGGTGGGGTCGGTGGGGTGTCGTCGCAGGCGATTAAAAGACCCAGGAAAGCGCCTAAAATAGTAAAAGTTAAAATTCTGATCATTAGAGACAAATAGAGGTTACACAAGGTTTTACATGCTGGAGTTTATCACCCTAACCAAATAGAATCAGGTGAAAAACTATAGTTTTGTGGCGCGAAAATAATGCCGGATATTCATATGGAACCCATTATCAAAGGCATACTTTCAGGTCTGGCATATGGATTATTAATTGGTCCATTGTTTTTCATGAATTTGAGAACCACGCTCATGTATGGTATGCGTCAGGGTATTGCCCTGGTAGCAGGGGCAGTAACGAGCGATTTGATTCTGGTGTTCACAAGCTGGTGGGGAGCCTCCAGACTTGCTACTCTAACGGAGGAAGGCCCTTTTCAAACCTGGTTTGGCATTATTTGCGGGGTGATGCTCTTTGGGTTCGGTTTGTCTGCCGTCTGGTCAAGGAAACGACGTTTCGATCACGAAATGGGCTCGCTTCACCCAATCCCCAAAAAGAGATATGCCTATTTGCAGGGTTTTTCCATCAACATGACCAATCCTTCAAACTGGTTATTTTGGCTGGGTATAGCCACTGCAGCCCGTGCAGAAGCTCCGGATGGAAGTGAATCGTATGTCAAATGGTTTATGATTACGGCACTTCTCACTTTGTTCAGTACTGATTTGTCAAAGGTTCTGCTTGCTCATCAAATTGGCAAACGACTGAAACCGGGTGTTCCGGAAAAAATTGTTCAGGTGGCCGGGCTGATTCTCATAGGTGTCAGTATCTGGATCCTTGTCCGCATAGTGTGATCAATTGATATACATCCTGTAAACCTTACTCGCTCAAGCATGGAATCTGTTCGCGAACAACTCCTCATTATGTTCAGCACTCCCCTGTACATCACGATCATTGTTGGGGAGATGATGCTAAGCCATTACCGACATACCAAAACGTATACGGTTAAGGACACCATTACCAATCTTTACCTGATGCTGCTGAACAGTGGGGTCGATTTGGCTTTCAGGGTGGTATACATGGTCATATTCCAATGGTTCTGGGAACGCAGCCTATTTGAATTTACCTCACCGTTCTGGTACTGGTTCTGGCTGGTAATCGGAATGGACTTTTTATTTTACTGGCTTCACAGGGTCGATCATTTCAGTCGGCTATTCTGGGCAGTACATGTTACCCATCACTCTTCCGAACAATTCAACCTTACGGTGGGCTTCCGATCCTCTGTGTTTCAGCCGCTTTATCGCTTTATTTATTTTATCCCGCTGGCAGCCATGGGATTTAAGCCGGTTGACATCATTTTCATCTTTGCCGCATGCCAGATCTGGGGAATTCTGGTTCATACCGAACACGTAAAAAAACTTGGCTGGCTGGAGTATATCCTGGTTACACCTTCCCATCACCGGGTACATCACGCATCAAATACCTTGTATCTGGATAAAAATCTTGGGATGTTTCTCATCATTTGGGATAAAATGTTCGGCACCTTTCAACCGGAACTTCCTGAAAATGCCTATCAACCGCTAAAATACGGTCTTACAAAGCCTTTGGAAAAAAAGGATGCCTTCCATATCGTATTTCATGAATGGATACAGC
>DLXL01000060.1:5888-6673 GCA_003448025.1 Saprospirales bacterium
GAAGACCTGTTTAACCCCGCTAAACCGCTTCGATCTAAATTTTGGTATGTATTTGGACCACCTGGCTGGAGTCATGACGGCAGTACTTTTACCAGCGAACAGATGCGTCAAAAAGAACGCCGGGCAAAAGTTTCATAGAATTTCTTTGTACATTCATCGAAACGGTAAAAATATCCCCTGATTCCGCCATTACCTTCGTGAATGCCCGGGGTATAGCCCTACTGCCTGTTATTATGAAACAAGTTTTCCGCATTATTAAAGAAGGAGCAGCTCAGGCTTTTCAGCAACTGGCCGCAAATAAATTGCGCTCTTTCCTTTCCTTATTGGGGGTTACGATTGGTATATTCTGCATCATTGGCGTAAAAAGTGCTGTGAACTCCCTGGAAGATAACATCAGGGGTTCTATGGCAAAGTTGGGTAATGATGTTATTTATATCGAGAAATTTTCCTGGTCCGAAGACCCCGGCCAAAACTTTTGGAAATGGATGCGAAGGCCCAATTTTACTTATACCGAGTTTGAAACGCTGAAAGAGGAACTGGAGCTGGCCGAATTGGTCGGATACTGGCAGTTTTTGGGCGCTAAAACCGCAAAATGGCATTCTTCCAGTGTAGAAAATTGCTTTTTTATCGGCCTGACAGAAGACTGTCGGGACCTGTTTCACCTGGAATTTGAAGGCGATGGACGTTTCCTGTCCCCTGTTGAATATCAAAGCGGGGCAGATGTATGCATACTCGGTGATGTTATTGCAAAAGGACTTATCGGAGAAGGTATTGATCCTGTAGGT
>DLXL01000202.1:0-2005 GCA_003448025.1 Saprospirales bacterium
CCAAAATCCATATGAAAGGCCAAAATTTTAATTTTAGCAGCCTTTTAAGAAAAGGCTTGACGCTGATGGGGAGCATTTCTATTGCCATTGGCTGTTCGCAGGAGGTTGTCGAAAGAAATGACGACATTATCCCGATCCTCGGTGAGAATGTTTTTGTGTCAAAGGGCATTCTTAATTTCAAAAAACTGGACGACTATGCAAATCTGATCGGAAATCCTGACAACCCAGATAGAGAGCGGGTTATAGCCACCCTTGACCAACTGGCCGGTTATAAATCTCTGAAATCCGTGTATCAATCAAGGCAAAAATCAGGGCAAGCAGCGCGAAGCGCAGAAGAGATTGAAGAAGATGAACTAGCCGACTCCAATGAGTTCATAAGCACATTGATCAATGATGAGGGCCTTATTCGAATTGATGATTACTATTTCAATATTGATGTATACGCTCAGCAAGTACTCGCACTGAACACTGACTACAGTAGTGATCTTGGGGATTTGGCAAGTCTGCAGTATCAAACAAATCCTAACATACTCGTTTATTCGACCTCTGACGATGTAATAGATATCTTGTTTCCGACCAACAATATTGCAAGGAGCTCGAATAATGGACGATCTGAACTCTTCTGCCGTGATTCAGGGGCCCCGCGAAATGTAGATATCAGGGATTTCAATATTGCCACTCGATTCAGGCAGAGCAATCGAGTAGTTTATCAAAAACTTGGGATTTATTTTTCTCTTCTGGCAAAAACAAAAACTCAATATAGGAGCGACATTGGTTTTTGGGTTAGTAATGCGGACTGTGGACAGTACATTCAGTATTATTACGAATTCAAGCCAAAGTGCAGGAACGCCCAGTTTGGAAGCGGCACTAAATCCGATGACGGTTGCGATAATACTCTGAAATACAGACCATATGAAAAAGCGTCAGAGGCTTGAACTACTATCTTTTTGGCGCCAGATTTCACGGTTATAGCCAGTTGAGCGGTGGGTACGAGATTAGGGGAAACTTCTAAAGTGTACCAATCAATATTCGTGACAGTTGTGCTTCTTTTTGTAGTCTTAGAAATTGAAGCTCAAAAGACAGTTGTTCTTCGGCCTGCTTTGGGCATGCACATTCCTTTTAGCCATGTAGTTGATCGAACACTTGCAGAAAGTTCTTTTTCAAGTTACTGGAGTATTGCGCCACAATTTGCAATTGACCTTCAGTATTCATGGAGTCCTAAAAACTCGTTGTCAATTGGCTACCAAGCTTCTGCTCTGGATGTTGGTTATCAGTATGCAAAACCCCAACAGGGATTTGTTACTAAAACTCTTTCATCAAGGTACCTAATGGTTTTTCCTATAGGCTATAGTAGATACCTTTTTGATGGACATTGGTTTCCAATAAAGGCGAAGTTGAGTGATTATTACGTCATCAATTTTTCATTCAACTTAAACTTTGGCTTGAGCTATTGTTACCTGCCATTAACAACTGGAGATAACATTTTGCAGACTCGAAGTTTCGGTGATTCCCAGGTTCGCGAGCAGATTTTGAGTCGAGATAATTTGGCTATTTTTTTTGGATTTACTGTTCAATTCCAAAGAAAGTCAAGAAATACAATTCAACTTTCTTTTGTTTACTCGAAGGGCTTTGTTCGACAACTTGAGCAGTCCGTGGATTATCGGGTAGATAGCCCGAATTATGACTACCGTGCACTGACTGGAAGCCGAGGATCGTATGCCGCACTTCAAATCGGTTACCCAATATGCATTTGGTCCGGAAAGTAATTTTGGGCTAAAGGCCTGATAATCAATAGTAAGGCGCTCTTTAGATTTTTCTAAAGGGCGCTTTTGTTTTAAGGTCAATTGTTCTACCTTTGCAGTCCTTTTGAATTTAGGGTACGGGTGGCGGATTCAAAGGGGGCCCAACAGGAGAAAAACCTTGAAAAACACACGGGTGTAGCTCAATTGGTAGAGTAGCGGTCTCCAAAACCGTTGGCTGGGAGTTCGAGTCTCTCCACCCGTGC
>DLXL01000202.1:2277-4780 GCA_003448025.1 Saprospirales bacterium
CAGCGCCATTTTGGTGTTGGTGGCCTCCTTGATTTTTGCTTTGGTTATCGGTGCCATGGATTTGGGCTTCAAGAATGCCCTGGCGAAGTTTTATGAGTCGTTCTAATTCGGTAGCCATGGGAGAATTGAAGTGGTATGTGTTGCGCGTGATCAGCGGCCAGGAAAAAAAGGTGAAAACCTACCTGGAGAATGAAATTGCGCGTGCCAAGTTAACCGAGTTCATTCCGCAGGTTCTCATCCCTTCTGAGAAGGTGTACGAAATGCGGAATGGCAAGAAGCGCGTACGCGAGAAAAACTTTTTCCCGGGCTACGTGCTGGTGTCGGCCGACCTGTCCAATGGAGAGGCCTATCACGCGGTGAACAATATTCCGGGCGTGATCGGGTTTCTCGGATCCAACGGCTCGCACCAAACAAAAGATCCGGTGGCCCTGCGCCAAAGCGAAGTGAACCGGATCCTCGGTAAAGTGGATGAGGTTGACCAGTTTGAAGAAAAACTGGAAAAGCCTTTCATCAAAGGCGAGTCGGTGAAGGTGATGGATGGTCCTTTCAGCGGTTTTACCGGAACGGTAGAGGAAATTTTTGAAGACAAGAAGAAACTGAATGTAACGGTGAAAATCTTCGGGCGGAATACCCCGGTAGAACTCAGCTACATGCAGGTAGAAAAACTAGATTAAGCGGCTTATTGATCATTTTAAGTTATGGCAAAGGAAGTAACAGGTTATTTGAAACTTCAGGTTAAAGGCGGTTCAGCCAACCCGGCTCCTCCTATCGGTCCAGCCCTCGGCTCCAAGGGTCTGAACATCATGGACTTCTGCAAGCAGTTTAACGCGCGCACGCAGGACAAGCCTGGCCAGGTGCTGCCCGTGTTGATCACGATATATAATGACAAGTCGTTTGACTTCGTTATCAAAACTCCTCCGGCCGCAGTGCTGATCATGGAGGCGATCAAAATCCAGAAAGGCTCAAAAGAGCCGAACCGCCTGAAGGTGGGTTCTATCTCGTGGGATCAGATCAAAAAAATTGCACAAACCAAAATGCCCGACCTGAATGCATTCAAAATCGAGTCGGCTATGAAAATGGTAGCCGGTACGGCCCGCAGCATGGGTGTAACGGTATCGGGTAAGGCACCTTGGGAAAATTAACAGTACAGAGCCATGGCAAGAGTATCAAAAAATAGAAAGGCGGTAGCCGCGAAGTACAATGCCGAAAAGGAGTACGCGCTGGAAGATGCTGCCAAGCTGGTAAAGGAAATTACATTCACCAAGTTTGATGCTTCGGTGGATCTGGATATTCGATTGGGGGTAGATCCGAAAAAATCCGACCAAATGGTAAGAGGCGTAGTAGCCCTGCCGCACGGTCTGGGTAAAGTAGTTCGCACACTGGTGCTTTGCACGCCAGACAAAGTTCAGGAGGCGAAGGATGCCGGTGCCGAGCACGTAGGTCTGGATGAATTCATCACCAAAATCGAAGGCGGCTGGACGGATATTGACGTGATCATTTGCACGCCTACCGTGATGGCCAAAGTAGGTAAATTAGGTAAGGTATTGGGTCCCCGTGGCTTGATGCCCAACCCGAAGTCAGGAACCGTTACCCTCGAGGTAGGCAAAGCCGTGCGTGAAGTGAAGGCGGGTAAGGTTGACTTCAAAATCGACAAACAGGGAATTATCCATGCCAGTGTTGGGAAGGCTTCCTTCAGCGCAGACAAAATCAGAGACAATGCTGCTGAACTGATCAACATGGTGGCAAAGCTGAAACCGGCCTCTGCGAAAGGTACATACGTTCAAAGTATCTGCCTTTCGACAACCATGAGTCCGGGCATCAGGATCGATAAGAGTTCTATTGCAGGTCTGTAATTATTAACCAATGACCAGAGAAGAAAAAGCGCAAATCATAGAAGAGCTTTCTGAGAAATTTGCTCAGAACACGCACTTTTATATTACTGACGCTTCCGGTCTTACGGTGGGGCAAATTAATGCATTCCGCAGAATTTGCTTCAACCATGGTGTGGAGTACCGCGTGTACAAGAACACTATGATCCGCAAGGCGCTGGAGAAGCAGAGCAGTAATTTTGAGGGCCTGTTCAAGGTATTGCACGGCTTTTCGGGTGTTATCTTCTCGAAAGAGGCAGGAAACACCCCGGCACGCGTGATCAAAGAATACCGCAAAAAGATGGAAGGCAAGCCGGCCTTTAAGGCCGCCTCTATTGACTCCGATTTGTTTTTGGGCGAGGAAAACCTCAACCTTTTAAGCGAGTTGAAATCGAAAAACGAGCTTATTGGCGAAGTGATCTCCTTGCTGCAATCTCCGGCCAAGAATGTGTTGTCTGCCCTGTTAAGCGGCAAACAAACCGTTGCTGGCTTGGTGAAAGCACTGGAAACGCGGGCAAAATAATTTTAACTGAATTCAAAATTTTAAACACGTATCAATCATGGCAGACATCAAATCACTTGGCGATTCACTGGTAGAGCTTACCGTTAAAGAAGTAAACGAGTTAGCTTCTTAT
>DLXL01000202.1:5135-5265 GCA_003448025.1 Saprospirales bacterium
GAAAGACGAAGCTGAAAACCTGAAGAAGCAATTAGTAGAAGCCGGTGCCGAGGTAGAATTGAAGTAATTCAATCTACGTTTGAAGGCGCAGGGCACCGTCTGACACCGCAAGGGCAGGCCCCAAATCCCG
>DLXL01000360.1 GCA_003448025.1 Saprospirales bacterium
CTCAGACACCATGCCACGGCATTCACCCTGAGTGCCTTTGTAAAAAAGTTTCAAGCCCAAATAGGGTAGGGATACCGGCGAAAGTCCGGACCTTGTTGGGCGATAAAACAAAACAGTATGAAGCAATTTTTAAACGAACTACGTAATGGTTTGATAATCATTATTTTATTGAGTTGTTTTTTTTCCTTAAACGCACAACAGCAAGCTTATTTCCCCGATCCGGATCCTGCCATTCGCCAACGTATTGAAGAATGGAAAGACCTCAAATTCGGGTTGCTGATGCACTGGGGGGCTTATAGTCAGTGGGGGATTGTTGAAAGTTGGAGCATCTGCCCGGAAGACCTGTCCTGGGCAACCGGTGGACGGAAAAAAGGGGTGGCCGACACCTATCAGGATTACCTGGAAGCCTACGAAAACCTGCCCAAAACCTTCAATCCGGTGCAATTTAACCCGGAAAAATGGGCCGCTGCTGCTCGTGAGGCGGGCATGAAATACGTGGTATTCACCACCAAACACCATGATGGGTTTTGCATGTTTGACACTAAAACCACGGATTACAAAATAACAGGTTCTGAGAGTCCATTCCGCAACCACCCACGCAGCAATGTAGCTAAGGAGATTTTCAATGCCTTTAGGAAAGAAGGCCTCTGGACCGGAGCTTATTTCTCCAAACCCGACTGGCATTCAGATCATTACTGGTGGCGCCATTTCCCGCCCAGCGATCGGAATTGCAACTATTCCATCCAGAAATACCCGGAAAAATGGCAGCAATTTGTGCAGTACACCCACACACAAATTGATGAACTAATGACCGACTACGGCAAAATGGATATCCTTTGGCTGGATGGCGGCTGGGTACGTACCAAAACAGAGGATGAAATCAAGGCAGAGCTTAGCGAAGTGTATGAAAACAGTCGCTGGGCGCGTAACTCCCAAAGTCAGGACATAGATATGGCGGGTATGGTAAAAATGGCCAGAGCAAAACAGCCTGGCTTGATCGTAGTAGACCGCGCAGTGCCTGGTATTCACCAAAACTACCTCACTCCGGAACAACATATTCCGGAGGACGGGTTGCCTTACCCCTGGGAAACCTGCATGACTATGGCCGGCAGCTGGAGTTATGTGCCCAACGATCAGTACAAACCAACGGAGGAGCTGATTGAAAAACTCGTGGACATTGTGAGTAAAGGAGGCAATTATTTGCTGAACATTGGCCCGGGCCCCGATGGCGCCTGGCACCAACAGGCATACGAACGCCTCACCGAAATTGGCGCCTGGATGAAGGGGAATGGCGAGGCCATTTACGGCACCCGTATGTATACCACCTTCAAAGAAGGCGATAAAATCCGGTTCACACAGTCCAAAGACGGAAAAACCCGATACGTGTTTCTTTACGACGAGCCCGGCGATTTCCTCACACTGACTAAAATTCCCATGGAAAAGGGCCAGGAAATAAGCATGCTCGGCAGCCCCAAACGGCTCGCATGGAAAAATACTCCCGATGGCGTAGAAATCCGAATACCCAAAAATGTAAGAGAAACCGGCAAGTACGTGTGGGTACTCAAGGTTCAATAACCATACACCTCCAATCTGTGTAAAATCAGTGCGAAAAAAATCTTCCTGTCTCCTAGTTTGGCACGGTTTTGGTTGCAATTAGTGCGTCTTGCTCAGCCTTGCTGAACATATAATCTCTTGAAGTTTATCTCTTCTAATCGGTAAGAAAAGTTGAGCCGTCCGCTTTCCCGGGACGGCTCTTTTCATTTCAGGAACTAAACAATTACCGCCTTTGAGCGTTAATCTTGGCTATTTTTGCCAGTAAATGCTCAGGATTGCCTTCTCTCCCATTTATCGTTATGCCTTGCCGGATGGACATCGATTCCCGATGGGTAAATACGATCTGTTACCAGAACAATTGCTGTGGGAAGGCACAGTAACCGAAAGTCATTTTTTTCATCCTGAGCTCTTATCAGAAGAGGTGGCTCTGCTAACCCATACGCCAGAATGGTGGTCGAAAATGAATGAGCTAAGACTGTCTGAAAAGGAAATAAGAGCTATTGGTTTTCCCATCAATGATACTTTCGTGCGCCGGGGCCGGCATATTTCTTATGGCACCTTACAATGCACCCTGTTTGCTTTGGAGCATGGTTGCGCCATGAATATTGCCGGAGGTACACACCATGCATTTGCGGATAGGGGAGAAGGATATTGCTGTTTCAATGATCAGGCCGTTGCCGCGAATTGGTTATTACAACAAGGACTAGCTCAAAGAATTCTCATTATAGATCTGGATGTTCACCAGGGCAATGGAACCGCCAGTATTTTTGAATCGGAGCCGAGCGTATTCACCTTTTCCATGCACGGAGAAAGAAATTATCCGATCCGCAAGGAAAAATCCGACCTCGACATTGGGTTGCCAGACGGTATGGAAGATGATGCATACCTGAAAATTCTCCGGGAAACACTTCCCCGGATAGCAGATGCGTTTCAGCCGGATTTTGTTTTCTACCAAAGTGGCGTAGACATTCTCGCCACTGATAAGCTCGGCCGACTCAATATTAGTCGCGAAGGTTGTAAGGAGCGCGATAAAATAGTCTTCTCCTTCGCAAAACAGCATCATCTGCCAGTGGTTGCCAGTATGGGCGGCGGTTATTCCCCACGGATAGCTGATATCGTGGAAGCCCATGCCAATACCTTCCGTGTGGCTCAGGAGGTGTTTTTTTAAAGTGTATTCAGTTCATTAGGTTGGTTTACCTGAAGCACACTACCGCCCGTTCAACGTTAGACATCATAGGATGGTCTCCGCAAACCTAAGATCAGCCCTTCTGTAATTTCGTCACGGCATGCCCTTCTTTTCCTCCCAGTAACAGCCAATAGTTTCCGGCTGGTAAATCACTGATATTCAATTGTATTTCTGTGGTCGGCTCGAAGTTCCATTCCCGAACATTTTGCCCCTCCGAGTTGATCATCTGTATAGAGTATACCGGAAACTCAGATTGTACCAATACTGGTTGGCTCATGGTAATGTTGGGTAATACCCGGATTTTTCCCAATGGCTCCGGCTGTTGGATTGCCACAGTGGAGACGCCTTTCCCAATGGTATATTCCCCAGTTTTAAGCATAGTAGGCCGTAGTTGGCCATATTTATCTGTATTGCTTCCCAAATTGAGCTTTGTATAACTTGACCATTCCTGCCATGGATGACCGGCTCCCGGGCGATATAACAGCAAAACACTGTCTTCAGCTGGACTGGTGGCGGCAAACAGTTCCCGGTCCAATTGGTCAGCCTGCCCTTTGCCATCGTAAATCAATACGGCCTGTGCATTAAAACCTGGAGGAAAGTTTTTTCCGTTGGTTTGCAATGACCAATATCTGTTGGTTAACACATAGCCGTTTGGGTTTGCACCAGCATTATCCGGGGCCGCAAAATGATGCTCTACCCGAAATAAAACAGAATCTGCTCCCAGTGCATTCACCGTAAGATTGAATTTGGCGTCTCCAAAATTGTTCCCGCCATTGTTTTTGAGCATGCGCTCTCCATCACTTCTGGCCTGCAGAATTTTCGATTGTGTGTTTGCCAGCACATTTAATGGCTGTGGCCCCCAGGCACTAAAAGAGAACTCCAATACAGTGTGTTCTCCGGAAACGTACCCTGTCTGATATGCCCTTTGCCCGTTGGAAAGCAAAAAAGTGAATTCAAGAGGCACATTTTGATGTAATTGAGGCGCCCCGCGTAATTTTTGCTTAACATGAACCCGTACTATTGTAGGGCCATCCACAGGAGATAAAAACACCTCAGTGGAGTCTATGGAGTAGTCAGGATAGCCTCCGGAAAAAACCCAATCGTTGAAAAAATCATGCAAATCTTTTCCGGTGGCAACCTCCAACTTGTCACGCAATTCCGCACTGCTAAGGGAGGCAAATTGGGTGTTGCCCATCACTGCCCTGCATCCTTCCCGAAAAAGGGAATCCCCCAAATAGCCCCGGAGATTATGTGCAACGGATGCACCCTTATTGTAAACATGCGACCCGTATGTTAGACTGTGTGGCAAACCTGAAACAGCTCTGTACCCCCCTTCATTGACGTGCGCGTTCTGAAGCACGTTTAAGTGGTTGGCGTTCACCGCAGTGCGATAGGCCGATGTTCCGTAAGCTTTTTCTGTAAAGAGATGCTCTCCGTAACTCGCCCAGCCTTCATTCAGCCACATATCCTCTGCAGTAGAACAGGTGGCCAGGTCGCCCCACCACATATGGGTTAATTCATGCGCCCAAAGGGTCTCAAAGGCGGTCGTTCCGTCAATGTAGGAGCGTCCTATGGCAATGTTGGTGGCATGTTCCATGGCCCCCGAATTAAAAGGCACCAGCGAATACCCGATTTTGTTCCATTGGTAAGGGCCAAACCAGTATTCATAAACATCCAAAGCTTGTTGAAGCTTCTGAAAAGTGGCTTTTACCTTATTCGTATCAGAGGCAACACAAGCTATTTCAACAGGTACTATAGTATTGCCTTCACCCTGAAGTTCACGTTTGTAGGAAATATACGGGCCTACTGCAAAGCAAGCCAGGTAAGAAGGGATCGTCTGCGGAATACGCCAGGTTCTTTCGAGAACGCCGTTTTCTTCTAATTCACTTACCAAGGCGCCATTGCTGTAGCATTTGCGATTAACTGGGGTCCGGGAGCTCACTTGAAAGGCAAATCGTTCTACAAAATTGTCGAAACAAGGGAACCATGCCCGTCCAAAGGAATGTGGATCGGCTGCAAAGCCAACCCCAAGGTTGAAGGTATAGCCTCCTGTATTATAATAGCCTCCCCATCCACTGGCATCCGTTGGTGGAACGCCGCGGTAATACACAATTAGGGAGAAAAGGTCACCGCTGTTAAGGGCATCGGGAAAGGTAATCGTCAAATTGGGCGAACTGTAATTGAAATCAAGGTGTTGACCCAAACCTGTTTTTACAGAATCAACTGTAAGCCCTTCCAGATCCAGCAGTATGGAAGTTATATTATCCACTTTGCTTTGGATGTCCAGGGTGCTATAAGCTTTCACTTGCGGCACATTCATCAAATCCAGGTCCACTGAAATCTCCAGGATGTCAATGGAATCACTCCTGCCATCTTGCTGGTTCATGACCCTTTCCGGCAAAAACATGTGTTTTTTGCCGCACCATTCATGCGATTCCAGCATTTTTTGGGCAAATATGGAAGAAGAAATACTCAGAATCAGAAAAGTGATGAAATGTCGCATGGTTATATTGTTTGTACAAAAGTAATAGGGTGTACCTTAAACCTTTGGATGAAATTATTGTCCAAATGATTCTATCCGGTATTTTTAAAGTCCAGCCCGAAAGCAATGTCACACCATCTCTTATTTACGGTCATTTTAGCGCTCTCCATGAACACTTTGAGCGCCCAAAATTTGTACTTTCCTCCTAAAACCGGCAATGCCTGGCAAACGATTGCTCCTGCCGATCTTGACTTTTGCCAGGAAAGGATTGACAGTCTGTATCATTTCCTCCAGGAAAAAAATACCAAATCATTTATCCTGCTCAAGGACGGGAAAATAGTGCTGGAAAAATATTTCGGTACCTTTATTCAGGACTCCATCTGGTATTGGGCTTCCGCAGGAAAATCCCTTTCCGCATTCCTGGTCGGACAGGCTCAGGACGAAGGGCTGCTGAATATCCAGGATAAAACCAGTCAATACATGGGAGTTGGCTGGACCAGTGCTCCACTTGATAAGGAGGACCTCATTACCATTCGCCACCAGTTAACCATGTCGAGTGGATTAAACGATCCGGGTTCTGACGATAATTGTACCCAACCCTCTTGTTTAACCTATTTGGCAGATGCCGGTTCCCGCTGGTCCTACCACAATGCCCCATACCACCTGGTACACAACGTTTTGGAAGAAGCAAGCGGGTTAACCCTGAATAATTTTACCAAGACCCGTATTTTAGATCCTACCGGAATGAAGGGATTATGGGTCAACCATGTTATGTACAGCAAGGCACGTGACATGGCGCGGTTTGGATTACTCATGCTGGCAAATGGCATTTGGAATGGCGATACGCTGTTGCACAACCAGCAGTACTTGTATGACATGACGCATTCATCTCAACCCCTCAACAAGAGTTATGGATACCTGTGGTGGCTGAACGGACAGGAAAGTTTTATGCTTCCTGATCTGCAATTGGTTTTCCCATTTAAGCTTTTGTCAAACGCGCCGGATGATTTATACGCGGCTCTAGGAAAAAATGACCAAAAAATTCACGTGGTTCCATCCAAAGGCTGGGTCATTGTGCGTCAGGGAAATGATGCCGGCTATGTTGGCCCAGGGGGTGGATCAGTTCCTATTCAGTTTGATAACGAAATGTGGAGATACCTGAATGAACTGGACTGCGGATCTGTGTCGACTAACAGCCAGGAAAAAGATGGCATATCGATATTGATTTCGCCCAATCCAACCCTGGATGCATGGCAAGTCCAAAGTACTGATATACCAGCCAGGCTGGAGTTGTTTGATGCTGCTGGAAAACAGGTACTGGTATTGCACCAAACCCAAACCATTCCAGCCAGGGATTTGCCCAAGGGTCATTATTGGTTGAAATGTGAAATTGGAGAGAAGATCACGGTAAAATTGCTCATTAAAGGTTAATTTTCTGCCTGGAATAGCACTTGGATGTACTGATCGGCCACCTCCATCATGGTGGGCAGTTGTGCCTTTTGGGAAGTATGGTGCAACGCCTCTTCTAAACAGTTAGCTAATTCCGTGGGCGTATTCCCCAGCAAATCAGATAATTTGCTTGCAATACCAACTGGGGTGCTGACAATCTTCAGCCCTTCAACAAGACCTTCTGCCAGCACGAAACCGAAGGATTCATAATCAGCGGTGTGTAAGAGTATCCGGGCTTGTTTCATGCACGCTATTACCTCAGCGCGTGATATGCTGTCTGTAAAAGTGACGAACCCCGATAAGCCCAAATCCCGACTTCGCTGTTCAAGGTGGGCTTTTTGGGGGCCTGCGCCAATCAAAATGGCTTTGAATTCCGGATGCGCCGGCAAAAACAAGGCCAGAGTGTCCAGCCATTTATCCCAGTTTTTTACAGGTATAAGGTTCCCAACCCCTAAAATCAGATTTTGCCTGCTTTCTATTGACGTAAAGGCGGGCAGAGACTTTGGCAGGCCCCATGGAATGATCTGGCCGGCACTATGCCCCGTGTTTTTTTTGCGCCACTCGTTATGAAACGCGGAAACGGCAATCAAGTGCTGAAACCGGTAGTTGGAAAGCCTGGATAGATGCAGTCGATTGGAGCGTAAAACATCCTGGCCCATGAGGATGGTATAATGTTTAAGTCCCGTTTTTTGGGCTATTTGATTCCCGACAAAAGACGCCCAGCCAAGCCAGCAACTTAGTATAACGATTTGACTTTCAACAGGTAGCGTTTTGGATTGTTGCAAACCAATTTGATACGCTTTCAGAAGGGTCAATACCTTCCTTGACTTTTGGTTTCTTCCGTTACATGGCCAGACATGGGCATCATGCCAGTGGTATGGAACAGAGGTAAATGGGTAATCCAGGGTGATAATATCCACCTGGATACCCATTTCCAGCCACTCCTTTCCCAATAGTTGTAAAGGTGGATTGCAGCGGTCGTCTGTTTCAGAAGCAGGAAAACCGGGTGTCAACAATAATATGCGCTTTTGGGCCATATTGGGTACATGTTGAAGCAAAAAGGGCGTGCAGTGATATCTGCACGCCCCGTATATGAGGACATCCCGCCTTGGCAGGATGGAACGACGGCGGCCCCGCTCAAAGGCAAGGGTTCCACCGCTCTTTTATGGCTACATTTTAACCACTTTGTTTATCAGCCGACCACCCATGACATCATAAACTACAAGGAAATAAATGCCTGGTTTCCAATCGGCAGTATGGATCTGCATACTTTGCGTCCCGGATGAGACCTGATTTATTTGTTCAGTCCAAACCTGCCTTCCTGAAGCATCCGTTACTTCTATGCGAAGATCGGTTTTTTCTTTTAGTTCAAACAGAATATTCATAGATTCTGTAACCGGATTTGGCTGAACCTCCACAAATTCCAATAACCCTGCAGATTCTTTCACCCCGGAAACAACTACGCCTTCAGGAAGGGGAACATATTTATCCAGATAAAGGCGGTATTCACCTGGCTTTAGCGTAAATGAAGTTGGAACCCCGGAAGCAACCAGTAAGGTGTCGCCGGTGTAATATTCATACCATTCGCCAATATGCTGAAAGGCGGGGTTGGTAACCGTAGTGCCCTGAACGCCTACATTCGCAAAAACTGCAACATTCAGATCCGGATGATTCAGAAAAATACTCCTAACCTGGCCTGTTGTGATATTTAATTGAAAGTCAGTGGTTTCAAATACTTCATGGTTTTTTCGCAACGTAAGCAAAGAGGACGTGATTCCATGTAGTTTTCTGCGATATGGATCGCTGAAGTAATCCCATCGGATTGGCTTGGGCGAAGTGCGGCAATCAAGATTTATGGTGCCATTTTCACAGTAATTGATAGGGAAATCATACGCCAGTTCACCAAACTGCCACAACATTTTTGGGCCTGGAACGGTGTAAAGCAGGTTTTTTAACATGGCAATCCGTTGCGAATAAACGGGTACTGTGCGGATGTTATGGGTAGGAACCTGATTGCCATAAGTCTTGCATTCATAGGCAATCCGCTCCTCATCATGACTTTCCATATAACCGATTAAGTGGGGCTGAGTCCATCCTCTGGAAACATAAGAAATGCCACTCAAGTCCGACGTTGTAGAATAACCTAATGCACTGTTTTTGTACGGTTCGTACATTTTTCCCCATATCATCATTCCGTAATCAGACAACTCTTTTTCCTCATCATTATCGGCAAAGTGCTCAAGGATCACATAGCTGTCAGGGTCAACAGACCATTGAAAATTGGCATAATCTTTCCAGATGGCCACCCTTGAAGGGTCATACTGCCCCCAGGCTGTTGTATTACCGAGGGTATTTTTTTGGGTAAAGCCTTTTGATAAGTCAAAGCGGAAGCCATCTATCCTGAATTCCTCAAGCCAGTATTCCAGACAATATTTTACATACTTTTTGGTAGCCTGTGACTCATGATTAAAGTCATTAAATACATTGAAATCGTGTTTGGCAATAGGATTCAGCCAGGGGTTATCGGCAGCGGGGCGATTATTGGCGGCATCCCAATATAATTGCGCCAACGGACTTGCGCCTGTAGCCTGATTGAATACCACGTCTAGGATCACAGCTATATTGCGCCTGTGACATTCGTCCACAAAGGTTTTCAGCGCCTCAGGCGTCCCATAATATTTATCCAGAGATTTGTGGTAGGCCGGATTGTACCCCCAGCTTATATTCCCGTCAAATTCATTAATGGGCATTAATTCAATGGCTGTTACGCCCAACTTTTCCAGATAGTTCAACGTATCCAACAGGGTGGGGTAGTCATGACGGGAAATGAAGTCACGCATCAGCAATTCATACACCACCAGATCGGTCTTTTTTGGTCTTTCATAGTTGTCGGCAGTCCAAATAAAGGGTTGTTGGTTGGTTTGCAGCACACTCACAATACCAGAAGTCTTGCCCGTAGGGTAGGAGGGGAGATTAGGATAGGTGAATGCAGGAATAAACGGATCATTCCATGGATCGAGCACGATGGTACTGAGTGGATCAGCAATGCGCAAAACGCCATCTACAAGATATTGAAAACGAACAGGTTGGCCAACAGGCAATCCGCTTAATTCGATCCACCAAAGTGTCCCATCCTCGTGTTTTTTCATCAAATGTGACGCGACAGGCTGCCAGTTGTTGAAATCACCGATTACGTACACGGATTGTTTATTGGGGGCATAAAGAGAAAGTCGAACTTTGTCAGCGGCCAGGTACTGAACGCCCCATTCCGTGCCTGCAGGTGGATTTTCTGTAATGACATTGCCAGGAACAATATAAGTAAAGGAAGCGGTGTCGTTAGCCGAGGGGGTTGTGGCAACAAAATCTATTTTATGGACGCCAGCTGTATTTACATTAATCGTATGCTGAAGGAGCTCGGCGTTGTTTGCAGCAGCTATCTGAATACCATTATCCAGTAATTTTAGGTTGGCAGGTGCTGATGCTGCTGCTTTTACGGGGATTAACTGGCCTATGCTGGCAGCAAACAAAGCGTTTGAGGGCTGAAGCAAAACAGTTTGCAATGGTGTATTTTGTGGATAAATCTCATAAAATATATCGCTGCCATCTGCTGCCCGCCCCACAACAGAGCCGTTGGCATTACGGAAAACAAATGCCAACTTAAGTACGACTTCATTGGCAGGAACATTAAAAAAGGTGGAGATATTGAAAGTTTTGGTCCACAAGTTACTGCCTGCGCTGGTCATCTGCGCAGCTGCGTTATTCACAGCCCAGGTTGTTTGAACGTATTTCCAATCCGTAGGGCTCGTACTAAGGTTTGTTATTACCCCAAAATGGCCATATACCGGGCCAACTCCTGCCAGAGCGCCGTTCCCTTGGGTGGCATCAAAGGTGATCGTTACCTGATCATCTGCATTGGGGAAAACAGGAATGCAACTTACCTGGGCCTGAGCCAAACAGGCAATGAATACCATGATAACCGAGGCTAAATAGCGTATAATAGTGCTAACGGACTGTATCATTATTGGATTGGTGGATGGTTATTAAATGAAAATCCTATTCCGGCTGTCATTGCAGGCGAAATAGGATAGGGCGTCGTCAAGACAAAAGTACGAGGCAATTCCTTTATGAAGGTTTGCTTGGGCTAAAAATTTAACCTCATACAGGAGCCAACTGAAGTTTTAAGCCGTCAATAGCGTCACGAAGTTTTATCTGGCATCCCAGCCTGCTATTCCCCTTTACAAAAAACGCGGCATCCAACATGGCCAGTTCGTCATCCGTAGGTTCACTGAGTTCATGATCGCTGAGTACATACACATGACAACTTGCGCAAAGCGCCATTCCTCCACAGGTTCCTTCTACCGGCAAATCGTATGACTTGCACAATTCCATAATATTCAAATTCATATCGGTAGGAGCATCCAGCAAATGTTCATTGCCCTCACGGTCAAGTACCGTAACCTGAATCATATTTTCCATGCCGCAAAAATAAGATAAAACGGTGGAAGGATGAATTCACCCACCCCGTTTATTGTCGTCCATCGTCCACCGTCCACCGTCCACCGTCCATCGTCCACCGTCTACCGTCTACCGTCAA
>DLXL01000353.1:0-8478 GCA_003448025.1 Saprospirales bacterium
CCCATACCCTCCATAACCCCATAAACCCATAAACATTCCAATGTCCGAACCTCAGCGTTTGATCTCGCTTAAAGCAGCTTTACAACAAAAGCGTATGCCGTTATACCGGAAGATGGTGCGCTGGGGATGGCGATTGTTTTTGGGTGGTATTGCATTGGCTGCATTGATTTTTCTGTTAATCAGTCTGATGGCCATCCCCTCATTCCGGGAATTGGAAGATCCTTCCTCTGCGGTAGCCACCGATGTTTTGGGTAATAATAATGAGGTTTTAGGCAGATTTTTTGTGGAAAACCGGGTGCCTGTTTCATACAGTGAGCTGAGTCCGCATCTGGTAAGTGCTTTGATCAGTACAGAGGATGAGCGTTTTCGTGAACATTGCGGCATTGACGGCCGCGCAGTGATGCGGGTGGTGGTGCGTACCGTTTTGCTGCAGGATCATAGTGCAGGCGGCGGTTCAACCATCACGCAGCAGTTAGCCAAAATGCTGTATTCCGACCGGGATTTTGAAGGGATGGGGAAGTTGGAAAAAATGGCCAAACTCATCTATATCAAACTTCGGGAATGGATTACGGCAGTCAAACTGGAACGGGCCTATACCAAGGAGGAAATCATCTCCATGTATCTGAACCAGTTCAATTTTATCAATAATGCTTACGGAGTACATGCGGCGGCTGAGGTGTATTTCAACAAAAGCCAGAAAGACTTGAATATTCAGGAGTCGGCTACGCTGATCGGGATGTTGAAAAACCCTTCTTATTACAATCCCAATCGTCACCCCGATAGAAGTATCAAGCGCCGTTGGGTGGTGCTTTCCCAAATGCGTAAAAATGAAGTACTCACAGAAAATCAATACGACAGCCTCAAAGTGCTTCCGCTGGGCCTGCATTTTAAACAGGTAACCTTTACCGACGATAAAGCGCCATATCTGTGTGATTATCTGGAAAAAGTAGTGCGTGATTCCTTACTGGAGCTGCCTGAATGCAGGCGCAAGGATGGTTCCAAATACGATATCTACCGGGATGGTTTGAAAATTTACACCACCATTGACCCGGTATACCAACGTCATGCGGAAGCGGCCATGCAGGAGCAGATGAAAAAGTTGCAGGCTCGTTTTTTCCAGGTTTGGAAAGGGCGGGATCCCTGGACATTCCGTTCCGGCAATGCTACAGAGGAAGAAATACAAGGGCGAAAGGAATCACTATGGAAACTGGTGCGCGAAGGCGAACGGTATGAAAAAATGTGGCCCAAGTTTATGGATCCTGTGGCGGAAAAAATCAAAAACAAATACAATTTTGACCTGAGAGCCGCAGATATAGAACGCATGTTGGCAGAAGAGAAAAAGGAAGGCTCGATTGCCAAAATGTTGCTGGAAGGGTTTGTAACCAGTGCACAAATGAGCGCCTACCGCCGCATTATGGCCGGCAAGGAATGGCCTGATGCCAAAGCTCAGTATAAAGCCCTGAATGCGGCAGTGCGCAAACAATACAGTCAGCCGGTGAAAATGAAAATATTCACCTGGAATAATGCGCGCATGGAAAAAGACACAGTGATGTCGCCCATGGACAGCTTGCGGTACCACCGAATGTTTCTGCAAACCGGTATGCTGGCGGTAGATCCTACCACCTCCGAGGTCAAAGCCTGGGTTGGAGGAGTGAACTTCAAATATTTTCAGTACGATCATATCATGACCCGGCGTCAGGTGGGTTCTACGTTCAAACCTTTTATATATGCTACAGCCATTGCCCAACAAGGCATTAGCCCCTGTTTTGAGGTGTACGACAATCCGGTAACCATTCCCGGCAAGTTCATGAACTTCAAACACCTGGCAGATTGGACGCCGAAAAACTCTACCGGAACCTATTCCGGCGCCCGGTTGAACCTGAAAGAAGGATTAAAAAACTCGGTAAATACGGTTAGCGCCTATTTGATGAAACAATTGGGCGACACAGAGCCAGTTCGCGGCCTGTGCGAAAAACTGGGTATTGATTCTGCCCGTCAGGTGAGCGGCAGATATCTGATTCCTCCCGGTTCGCCTTCTATTTGTTTGGGGGCTGCAGATTTGACGCCATTTGAAATGACCGGGGCTTATGCAGCTTTTGCCAATAAAGGCATGTATGGTGTGCCCTTTGTGATCAAGCGCATTGAAGATAAAAACGGCCGGGTGCTATATCGTTCTGTTCCGGAAGAACATGCGGCATTGGCGGCCAACGCAACCTGGGTTATGTTGGATATGTTGCAGTACAACGTGAAGGGAGCGCCAGGTATTAATACGCTAAAAAGTCAGGTGGGCGGCAAAACCGGTACCACCAATAATTACACCGACGGCTGGTTTATGGGGGTAACGCCACGGCTGGTGGTGGGCACCTGGGTAGGTGGTGAAGACCGCTGGATCCGCTTTTTGAGTCTTTCAGACGGGCAGGGCGCCCGCATGGCGAGACCCATTTTTGCCAATTTTATTGGCAGGTTGGAAAAGGATGCCAGTTCCGGATACGATTTTAATGCCCGTTTTGTGCGACCGCCGGGCGAACTGGGCATAGAAACCAATTGTGCCGCTTACGAAAGCGGGCTTGGCCCTGCCGGGGATGAAGAAGAGTTTTCGCCGGATATTTTCAACGATGAGCTGGATGAAAGTACAGGCAAGCCTAAAAAGCCTGACGATAGTTTCGGGGATGAGCTGGAAGGCGGGTAATTTTTTATTTGATTATCCTGATGTTGTATTGTAGGCATTAATTTTCGATTTCCGAATTTCGATTTCCGATTTCCGATTTTCGAATAGATTTAAGATTTGGGATTGGCAATTTTCAATAACGATCACATAAGCAGGTTGCATATAAATCTGAAATTGAAAATCTATTCGAAAATCGGAAATCAAAACAAATCGGAAATCGGAAATCACTACCCTATACATCATGCGGATAGTCAGTAAAGTTAATTCAAGCTACATGCGCTTAACCGCATTGTACCTGCGAAAGTAAAAGACTTGGTTATCCCTGTTCCCATTTTAAGTGTTTTTTTTGATTAATGATTGTACGAATAAGCCCTAAACCTTAAATTTCAATTTTCCTAGGGATACTGTTTCCGGGGTGGCAACCCCTTCAATAAGTTTGATGGCACCATCTATGGGGATGTTTGTGTAAATCGACTTTGGGACACCGGTTTTGGGCCAAGTTACCTCAATGGATTCAATTTGCCGGGCATCTCCCAGTCCAATTTCCTGTCGAAGACTGGCTGAGCCAAAACTGCCGCCGGTTCCTACAGTAGCAAATACGGATCGTTTGCCGCCATTTTTTTGCAGGATATTGACCTTGATCCTGGCGCCAATGGCGTCTTTATTGCTGGTTTTACCCTCACAGAATATGGTAATCCAGTGATTGCTGTTGCCAGGATTTTCGAGTAAAATATTGTTCGATAAATCCCCTTCCAAAGCACCACCAACCACCACGTAAATATCCTGATCGCCGTCATTGTCCAGATCGCCAAATGCTACGCCATGCCCTTTCTGAATTTGGCCAAATCCATTCATTGTGATATCCTCGAACCGCTGCCCATTGACGTTGCGAAACATCCGGTTAGGGATGAGTGAAGTTAGGTCCGGTTTACCGGTACCCAGGTATATGTCGGTCCACCCGTCGTTGTCCAGATCCCCAAAATTATTGCCCATGGCATAGGTAATGGTGTTCAATCCGGCCTGTTTATTGCGGTTGGAAAAGGTTTCGTTGCCTTGGTTTTGATAGAGGCAAGCCCAGGTGCCTGCGGGTTGTTTGCCCAAAATTTCTTTGACATACTGCCTTGGACCCTGATCATTCAGGTCAATGGAGTAATCCGTGCAAAAAATATCGTCCAGCCCATCGTTGTTATAGTCAAAAAAGAAAGATGGGAATGTATGCCCGGATCCTGGAGTGCCGGAACTTTTCCTAATGTCTTCAAAAATCCAGCTTTCCGGACCATTTCCACCCCTGTTCACCAGGAGTTTGTTGTTGCCATAAAGGTTGCTGATGTACAAATCCGGACGTTGATCGTTGTTAATATCCCCCCAGGTTGCCGCTTTAAAAAAGCCAACGAAATTCAGGTTCAGTTGTGGGGCAATATTGGTGAAAGTGCCTTTGCCATTATTTCGAAAAAACTCGCAGGGATGTGGCCGTTTAGGATCCTGTGTTTCGTTGGCAATGAAAAGATCCAACCAGCCGTCCCCGTCAAAATCGGCCCAGTCTGCCGCTTGGGTTGGATGGAAAGAAAGCAGGCCACTTTCAATGGTTACATCCGTAAAGGTACCGTCACCGTTGTTCCGCAACAAGGAGTTGGGATGAGTTCCACCCAACAACCAGCCTCCTCTAAGCACCAGTATATCGCGGTCGCCATCATTGTCGTAATCTACATGGTTGGCACTAAGGCCACTAAAGATGCCGATCAGATTGGCTTCTTTGGTTCGATCTGAGAAAGTGCCATCCCCGTTATTGCGATTAAATCTGCAGCGATCCCGTAGGCCGTAGGAGGTAACAAAGAGATCCAGATTGCCATCTCCGTCAAAATCTTCCATACATACGCCACCGGATAGTCCTCTGGTGTCCAGTTTCAGTGGTATGGCGATGTCGTTAAATCTAATATCTCCTTTTGCCTGGAATATTTTTTCCGGGATAAGGTATTTGACGGGTATACCTGCCGGCCATTTTCCCAGGGTCATATAGGCAATATTCAACAGCCAGCGGACTTGCTCGTCATCAGGATAATCCTTAAGAATACGTTCAAACAACTTAATGGCGCTTTCGGAGCCGGAGGTCATGGTATGAACGCCTCCCCCTTGAATGGGAAGGATACAGGATTCTGCAGTATGGGTATTGATACAGTTTTGTTGCTCACCCAAACGCAAATATGCCAGTGCAAGCAACTCATAAACCGGTTTGCTTTGTGGGGTTAACTGATCGCCCAATTGATTGATAATATCCTGAAACTCCATGATGGCCGCTTCGTTTTTCCCGGCCCGCAGGATTTGGTCGGCGTAACGGAGCTGCATCGTGAGTTTGTCTTTGGCTGGTGCATTCTCCCACTGTTGTTTGATCAGAACGGCTTTTTTGCTGTTCAGGTTATAACATTCAAGTGGATCAGCATAGTCGGCAATGCTGTCCAGAATGGCGATCATTCGTTCATGGCCGTTTGATGGTTTCTTAGCGGCTTTGGATGGTGTCTTAGGGTCACTTGTACAATAGGCGAATAAAAAAGTGGTTGCCAACAAAGGGAAAAGAAAGCGATGCATCTTACACTGTTTTGAAACAAAGGTAAAGGAAACGGTATGTAGAATATAAAGAAAAAGCCCGGTTCCTGTAACAGGCGCCGGGCTTTTTTTATGGATAAAAAGAAAAAACTTACGCTTTTTCCTTTTTTGCTTTAACAGGATGTGCAGTCTCGGCTGTAACGGCTTTCCCGCTGATCACCTCTCCTTTGGTAAAGTCTACTACCAATGCAGAAGCCACGAAAATAGAAGAGTAGGTGCCGAAAAATACGCCTACCAACATACCAAATGCGAAGCCGCGTATTGCGCCACCACCAAAAAGGAATAGCAGCAATACCACTACGAAAATGGTGCCTGAAGTAATCAGGGTACGGCTTAAAGTAGTGTTGATAGCCAGATTAAATACATCTTCTTTCCTCTGCCCTGCATAGGTGCTAAGGAATTCACGGATACGGTCGTATACAATTACAGTATCATTCACCGAGAAACCGATAACCGTCAGGATACATGCGATGATGGCTTGATCTATCTCCAGAGAGAATGGTACCAGGCCATGCAATAAGGTGAAGAAAGTAAGCATGATCAATGCATCGTGCGCCAGTGATAATACCGCGCCCAGAGAGAACTGCCAGCGACGGAAACGAATCAACAGGAACAGGAAGATCAAACTTAATGCCCAGAATGCTGCCTTGAAAGAGGAGTTGCGGATATCATCGGCTACCGTAGCGCTCACCTGGCTGGAAGAAACAATATGGGTGCCGGAGCTGTTGGTTTTCTTGAATGATTCCAGATCCGCCGTATAGCCTGCAGCAACAACGCCCTCATGAAGCTTTGCACTTACACGATCCATTACATCAGCGCCTTGTTCGTCAATGAGATAAGACGTGGTAATGTTGTAGGTATTGGCCGTATTAACAGCTTTGATTACCGGGTTGCCGCCAAATGCGGTAGTGAGTGGCGCACGCAGGGCTTCAATTTCAACAGGCTTGTCAAATGCCACATTGAAGGAGTAACCACCCTTGAAGTCTACACCCAATTCGAACCCGCGCATAAAGAAGGATGCTACGCCAATGGCGATCAGGGCGAAAGAGAAGGCGTAGGCATATTTACGCTTGCCAATCCAATCGTAGTTAATGCCTACCAGCCAGTTTTCTGACCAGGCGCGGCTGTAATTAATGTCGCGGCCTTTTTCGATCCACCACTCTGTGATAAAGCGACCTACTAATACCGCTGTGAACATTGAGCAGATGATACCGATCAACAGTACCGTTCCGAAACCTTTGATAGGGCCCAATCCGAAGTAAATCAATACAAACGCAGTCAGAATCATGGTCGCGTTTGCATCAATAATAGCGGTCAAAGCACGAGTAAAACCAGTGCTTATGGCTTTTGCCATCCCAAGTCCGTTGCGTAATTCTTCACGAATACGTTCGTAGATAATTACGTTGGCATCCACCGCAGCAGCCAAAGTCAATACGATACCGGCAATACCAGGCAGGGTCAAAACCGTACCCATGGAGGCCAGCGTACCCAGGATGAAGAAGATGTTTGCAATCAGTGCAACCACACTCACCCAGCCACCTTTGTTATAGTAGGCTACCATGAAGAAGCAGAGGAACAAAACGCTCAATGCCATGGTAATCAACGATTTGTTGATATTGTCAGCACCGAGAGATGGGCCAACCTGACTTTCCTGTACAATTTTGGTGCCTGCCGGAAGCTTACCAACCTGAAGGATTTGCGCAAGGTCTTGTGCTTCTTCCAGGCTGAAACCGCCGGTAATGGAAGTGCTACCACCCGTAATCGGGTTGATTACACGTGGGGCGCTTACCACCTCATCGTCGAGCAGAATAGCTACCTCTCGGTTGCCGGCATTAGCGGCTCTGGTCGTCATATCGGCCCAGATTTTGGCGCCGTCATTATTCATTTGAAGGCTCACCTGGATTTCTCCGGTAGTTGGATCAGGGTCAGCCCGTGCAAGGGTTACTACAGAGCCATCAAGAGGTGCTTTGTCAGAACCAGGACGTTTCTTAACAGCATATAACTCAAATTTGCCGTTGAGGCTTTCCGTTGTGCCTTGTGCGTCGTCTACTGGCTTGCGGCTCCAGCGGAATGCCAGATCAGCAGGGAATTTGGCGGCAACTTCCGGACGGGTCAGATAATCCATCACGGTTGCCATTTTGTTTTTATCAACCCATGCCAACACAGAGCCACCCTGACCGTTCAGGCTCATTTTTGAGATCAATGGACCAGCTACAGAGTCGGTATTCAGACGATCCGTGATAACCGGAATTTTTTCCTTCGTTGAGTCTGGTTTGCCATCGGCGCCCACAGGGAATTGATAGGTGGTATCTTTTTCAACAACCTGACCACTGGCCGCAGCAGCATTGACCTTCAGCAGATCATCTGCCTGGGTAAAGCCCTGAATCAGGCCTTCGTCCTGAATGCGGTAGGTTTCCCAGAATTCCAGTTTGGCCTGGCCGGTAAGCATGGCACGTGCGCGAGCCGGATTGTCGATGCCAGGAAGTTCTACCTGGATCAGGTCGCGGGCAGCGTCGAGGCTTACGTTTGGCTGAACCACACCCAGTTTGTCAATACGCTGCTTAAGGCGCTTGTAGGTTTCATCAACGGTGCCGTTAGCCATCGTACGGATGGTATTGATGGCATCTGCATCAGGAGCGTCGAATTTGATGGTGCTGGCTTCGTTACGGGCAAAAATAGATGCCAGTGTGCGGCCTTCACCTAATTCTTTCCATGCCTGGGCGAATAGGGTAATATAATCGCCCTGCTGGGTTTTTTGCAGCTCCGCAGCACGATCCAGCGCTTTCGTAAAGTTCGGATCAGAACTGTTACCGGAAAGGCTGACCAAAAAGTCGCGCAGATCCACCTGTAACAATACGCTCATGCCGCCTTTCAGGTCAAGACCCATAGCCAGCTGACTCTTCTTCAAGTCGGCGTAAGTGAATTTTTTAATAAGCGGAATCTCGAAAACAGTTTCCGTCGACAAAGAGTCCAGATATTCAGCATAGCAACCTTGCCAGCCAAGTTTAGGATTACTGCCGGAACAATTGTCCGCGTAAGCTCGTGCATCGGATTCGATGTTGTTGGTCGGAATGACGAGCAGATACTGGTACAAGCACACGATCGTGAGTGCAATCAAGAAGAAACGTACAACGCCTTTGCTTTGCATACCTCGTTGAAAATAAGTGAGTTATTGAGTGAGCGGGTATTTCAGATTTGGGTTACCTTCC
>DLXL01000353.1:8602-9290 GCA_003448025.1 Saprospirales bacterium
GCGGGTATTTCAGATTTGTGTTACCTTCCGAAAAAAGTTCGCAAATGTACGGATTAAGGGGAAAATCAAAGGATAAGATTGAAAATTCGTCATTTGGGTAACAACTTCTTCAACTCTCCTACAATATCGGCATAAGCAGCATCCTCGCTGGGGAAGTCGGAAACAGCCTTTCCCATGCTTGGAAGCGATTTGAATTTTTCCAGTCCGGTGCCCTCAAAATCTGCCTTTTCAATACGAAGAGGGATCATCCGGCGGCTTTCGCCCAGCGCATTATACACCAATTCAAACCATTCAGAATTGAACAAATTAACGGTAATAAGTACAACCAAATAATCTGCATCACTCATTTCTTGTTTGGCTCTCGCCATCAATTCCTGCCCTTCCGATTCGTACACATTGTATACACGAATCTTTTTCATGATCTTCAACACATTCAGATGCCGGTTGAGCAGTTTGGCGTGCGACTCATCCAACTGGTCGTAAATGATCATGAACTTGGGAACGGCAGAAAGGGGCTGAGAAGGAGAGGAGGTTGTTCGAGGCTGAAAATCCGCATCCGTTAAAGTATTTGCCAGATCTAGAATGGCTTTGTTGACTTGTGCAACCACCATTTTATGGTCTTCGAACTTAATGAGGCTGAGGTTGAATTCCCGATTGCTTTGACTCAGTTTGCCGTCGAGAAGGATGG
>DLXL01000293.1 GCA_003448025.1 Saprospirales bacterium
TTAAAAATGCACGGGGCTATAATGCTTATATTCAGGAGCACAGGCATCTTCCAGGAACTATTTCTCAAAGTGAAGTCGTTGAAGAAGGAGGCTTTGAAGTGCGAAACGTCAAATTAGACCACCAAATAAAAATTGAGGAAGCATACCTTCATCTAATTGAATTGAATAAAAAGAAGGAAGCTTTGAAGTTAAGAATCAATAGTTTGTATAACGACTAAAAAATCAGTCATGAAAAATGAAGTTTTCTTAAAGCAGAAATGGCAAATTGTTTTGATCCTGTCAATTGTTTCAGGCTTATTTGCTTCTTCATTAGCTGCGCAGGTAGTGAGTTCAAGCCTTTCTGCGATCAATTTAAATGGAAAGGTTGCTATTCGCGCTAACAATTTCACGTCCTTTACCAATTACTTTTCACTTACTAATGGAGGTGTTGATCTTGATCTTTATTTTGCACTTGATGATCCGCGAAATGGGGTTTATGTTGGATCTCCGATGCCACAGCCAAATGGACAGATTTATATTCGATTTGATAGCTTGAATTGTCTGGAGGGTGATAGCTTGACATTCATAGCCAAAGAAGTTTTACAAGGAGCAACGACGAAATATTATGTTTTTGTTCGAGGAGATTTTTTCCCGGAATCAGGAGGTCCCATTAATACATGCCCTCGTTACTTCAGCTGCAAAGGCAAGGCTCTTCTATTACATTTTGATCCTCAAGAAATTGTTCTGGATCCTTCAAGTGCTACTCCAATAACTTTAGAAATTCCAAGTATAAATTTAGATGTGGTTCGAATTCCAGGTGCAATTTCACCCGCAGATAATGCTTTGGTTTTTAAATTTTTACCTGTAATTGATTGCTCACAGGTTATGCTTGGTACAGCCACCTTTACGATCAATGGTATTACATGTCATTTTGTCAACGGGCAGTTAACTTGTCCACCGTGGGCCAATATTCCTAACGATTTAAGTAATGATTGTGCGCCGTATTTTGATAATTGCCTAACGGAATTAGTTGATTTAGTTTCAGATGCTCAATATAGTCTTCCTTGTCAACAATGGTTTACCTATGGTAATTGTACCACTACCAATATAATAACCCGACCAGGGAAGGTTGCTATTGGTACTCAAGGATTTGCTACTAATGCGGTTCTTACAGTAAAAAACGGTGTAATTACCGATAAGCTTAAACTTAGTAATATAGGTTGGGCAGATTTTGTTTTTGATGAAAATTATGAATTGATGCCTTTAAATGAAGTAGAGTCCTATATTGCCAAATACCAACACCTGCCCAACATGCCAAGTGGCAAAGAATTGGAAACAATTGGTAGTTTTGAACTAGGACATACAACGATTAAACATCAAGAACACATTGAAAAAATATTCCTATACCTGATTGAGTTGGAAGAAGAAACTCAAAGGCTGGAATCGGTTTTGTTTTTGCAAGAAACACTATATAAGATTAGATTTAAAAAGTAAGGTTGGCGTACCATGCGCCACATGCCATCGAGCAATACCAGATTGCCCTGATCTTCTTGGCGGGTATGGAAGTTTTCTCTGCCTTCCTGAAGAAGTCTGGAAGATCCAAGCATGGAGTGGTTATGATATTGACTGGGGATACCGGGAGACTTGTGAAATATGCAATTCAATTGCGGATTTTCATGGTTATATTGGTAGAGATCAATCTTTCAAAACCTCTGACGGGAATTTAGTATCCTGGCGCAACTGGGGAAGTTAATGGCATGGATTTTTTTCACCACTGAGGCACTAAGGGCACTAAGGGGCGCTAAGCTTAGTTTTCTTAGTGCCTTAAGTGTCTTAGTGGTGAAAAAGCTTTGCGCCCTTTGCGCACTTAGCGGTGAATAAACTCCACTACCACCAACTTATCCAGCACTTCCGCTCCGGCGCTGTTCTGCCAAACGCAGTAGTACATGCCTGCCGGCAGAGCGCCTTCGAGGTTGATGGTGTTCTCGCCCACCTGCAGTGAAACAGGGCTTTGGCGTACCATGCGCCCCAGGCCATCCAGCAATACCAGATTGCCTTGATCTTCCTGGCGGGTATGGATGCGTACCTGAAGTTGCCCTGTTTGGCTGGTTGTGGGGTTGGGGTACACCAGCGCTTGCAGGGTGTTTAAACGGGCGCTGGATTTGCCGGCGGGCACCAGGAATTCCCGTACGTGGATGCAATTATTCCCATCTGTTATAGAAACCTCGTAGGTTCCTGCTTGCAGGTTAGCTATGTCTTCTGTGGTTTCGCTGGTCGTCCAGTTGTAGCTGAAAAACGGCCATCCCTGCGTTATTTCCAAATCTATACTGCCATTCCCGGAACCATTATCGGGCGTAATATCCGCTTCGGCAACCAATGGGGCCAGCACAATAATTTTGGTAAACTGAATCTTTTCGCAGCCGTTGGGCAGCGTGATGGTATCGGTGTAATTGCCGGTCTGGGTGTGTCCGAGGTAACTTTCGCCGTCGCAGAGCACCTTAATTTCTGTGCCTACCAGGGGGGGCGCCGGGGACACATTGGCTACATCGGAGGTTTGGCAGCCGGTGAAGAGGTTCAGGCCGCGCAGTACATAGGCGCCAGGTTCTGAAACCGGCAGGGTAGAGCCCCAGGATGCCGGAAAAGTAGTGCCATTGGGGCGCTCCCAGAAGAAACTGTAGGTGTTATCGTTGTTTTTGGGTTCGGTGGCAGCCAGTAGATTGGGGGTGCCGCCACACCACAAACCTACATCCGAGCCGGCGCTTACGCTGGGGGTTTTGGTTAAGGAGCTGAAAAAGCGGGTTGCTTCGCTCACACATCCGTTATCCGGGTTGGTGAGGGTGACTTTCAACAGGCCGGGTTCCATCAGTTCGCGGCACTGGCTGTTATCGAAAAAGCCCACCTGCAGACTGTATCGTGGATTGCCCCAGCCTGCCGGAATGGTATCCAGGGTAACTCTGGTGCCGCCGGGAGCATTGCAGTTAGAGCAACTGACAATGTTGATCTGGAGCGGATTGTTCTTAAAACCAACCTCCGCGAAAGCATAAGCCGGGCATCCCTGACCATTGCTTGGGAAGGCCATCATTTTGTAACGACCGGCATAAGAAGCCTGAAACGACTGGTTGAAAAAGGATTGACCATCCGGACCTTCCCAGGAGGGCCACTGGTATTGCACCCCGTTTGGGTCGGGGGTAAGAAAGGCCATTACCATTACCTGGGAATTGGGGTTGCTGCAGTCAATTTTGCCCTGCACCCAGGTGTTCATTTCAAACGCCGGCAACACCTCAAAATCGCGCGTGGCCTGTACGGTGCAGCCGCCCGGGCCGGTAATGGTGTACGTTAAGGTGTAGGTGCCCGGATTCAGGTTTTCGGCGTCTAAGTACGGATCCGAAAGACTGGTGCCAGGTCCGGTGAATTTTCCCCAGGGGTGGGAAGTTTCCAGGTAATCGAGTCCGGTGCCCTGGCAAATAGGTGGAATGGGGGCAATGGAAATGACGGAATCGCAAATGCCCTGGGCGGAAATCGTGCCTGATAACAGGAGTGTGAGGATAAGGGTAGTTGTGTGCTTCATAGGAAAGGATTTTGAAGGTAAGAGCCTGGGATGCGAAAAAC
>DLXL01000144.1:0-408 GCA_003448025.1 Saprospirales bacterium
TCATATGCCAGCAGATTTCCACGATGGGTACACACATTAGACAAGCAATGTATCTGGTTGTTTTCCGAACGGGAAAGTAAAAGCGGCTCGTTTAAAAGGCCATCCAGCATGGTAAAAGGCCAAACACAACCAATCTCAGGCACTAACCCAATATGCCCAACAAACTGCCAGGAAGGCGCAAAAATTTTCTCCTTGGATCCCTCCCAAAAAACCAGGCTGGTATATACTTGTTTATCAATGGTTTTAGCGCGGGCAATATTCGGGTCAACGTGGAGCATGGGAGGGAATGTGAGGAATGTGAGGGAATGTGGCAAAGATGAAAAAATTACAGAAAAAAATGACTTTTGCATTTGAAAGGATCTCTCCTAAACCGCTCACGCTAAACCCAGCCGAACGCCAACTTAAACA
>DLXL01000144.1:562-2993 GCA_003448025.1 Saprospirales bacterium
CCCAGCCGAACGCCAACTTAAACACCCAAAAACTCAAACACCCAAACACGCCCATGCATAAATATACTGCCGATAAAATCTGTCCAGTTTCTTCCGAGCCATTGGTAAACACGGTGATTATTCTGGATGATGCCGGAAAAATCCTTGCGCTTGAACCTATGGATCAACATGATCCCGCAAGTGTAGCGCGCCTGAACGGGGTACTGACGCCGGGCTTTGTAAATACGCATTGCCATCTGGAACTTTCTCATATGAAAGGGAAAGTGGACACCGGTACCGGATTGATCCCCTTTATTACCGGGGTAGTTACCAAGCGCAATGCGGAAGCAGCAGAAATTGCGGAAGCGATCAAAAATGCAGAGCAGGAGATGCTGGATGGAGGTATTGTGGCTTTGGGCGACATTTCCAACGCCCCCGACACGTTTGCCGTGAAATCCAAAGGGCGAATGCGGTACCATACGATCCTGGAACTGTTTGATTTCCTCCAGGATGCCGGCGCAGAAAAGACCTTTTCAGATGGATTAAAAGTTTTTGAACAACTCAATCATGCGCATGGTTCCACTGCCACGCTCGTGCCTCATGCTCCCTATTCCGTGAGTAAAACGTTGTTTCAAAAAATCAATGCCTTTAACGCTTATTCAGGAATCACCGTAAGTATCCATAACCAGGAAACCCCACCGGAACAAGAGCTGTTCCTGGAGAAAAAAGGGGGATTTCTGGATTTCTATGGCAAATTCGGGATTTCGCTGGATGCCTTTGAGGCAAACGGAAAACCTTCCATTTACTATGCTCTGGAACAAATGAACCCGGCCCTGCGCACGCTGTTTGTGCACAATACCCTCACTACCCGTCAGGATATTGAAGCAGCACAAGCCTGGTCTGATTTCGTTTATTGGGCTACCTGCCCCAATGCAAATCTGTATATAGAAAACAGATTGCCAGATTATACTGCATTTCTAAGTACCGGCGCCCGAGTTACCATTGGCACAGACTCACTTACTTCCAACTGGCAATTATCCATTCTGGAAGAAATGAAAACCATTGCCCGCTATCAGAGTTATGTCCCCTTTGAAACGTTACTTCGATGGGCTACGCTCAACGGTGCTGAAGCCCTTGGCTTTTCTGATACGCTGGGAAGTCTGGAACCGGGAAAAACACCCGGAATACTGCTCATTCAGGGGCTGCAGCCTGATGGAAAACTGGGGGAAAAGGCAACCGTACAGAGACTTATTTAGCAGGCAGAAAGCCTGGGGGTCGAATTAATCTACCCCCAAATACGGCTTCACCTTGCTTAACCATGCCTGATCGGCTATGGCCCTCATTTTGGCGATGTCTTCCGGAGTATGATAAGCGCCGTGTTGCTCACGATAGGCTACTATGAGCTCAGCCTGACGTTTGGAAATATAGGGGTGGGCATCCAGGTCGGCAACACTGGCCGTATTCAGGTTAATTTTCCGAAGTTGTGTTGCGCCCAGGCGGAGCCATGGGCGGATCTGTTGAAACACCGAATCCGGCAGGCTCCGCATTTCAGCTACCTGCTCAACGGATTGAAATCCACCAAGTTTTTCCCGGTATTGTACTACTAATTCAGCACGTTTACCCCCAATACCCGGCAAGGTTTTCCATTGTTCAATACCGGCCAGATTAATATCAACCGGTACCGGATTGAGTGTGTTTTTGCCTTGCACTTGCCGATTGGCGTTCACATCCTCCGGCGGAAATTGAGCCAAGGGGATCAACCGTGTATAATCGGCGTCGCTCATCGCATACATTTTTTTCAAATCTTCCGGCTTTCTGAATTTGCCTCCTTTGATCCGGTAGTTTAATATGCTTTTGACTGTTGCCGAGGGCAACCCAAGCCGAAACAACTCCGCTTCGCTTATAGTATTGGGATCAAAAGCGAACATTTCAGGGGCCGTTTTTTCCTGTACACCAGGCTTATCTAACAAGTCTGCCGGCACTTCTTCGTTGCCAATCCTGATATAGGGCAGCAGGCGATTGAAATTCTCCTCAGATAATCCCCAAATTTTACCAAAAGCTGCCGGCTCACGAAAAACACCGCCTTTGCTGCGATATTTTTCAATGGTAGCAGCCAGTTTTTCAGACAATCCCAGCCGGATGAATGCTTCGCGGGTGGCCGTATTAGGATCAAAATAAAACAAGGCCGGCGCTTCTGTTGGTTGGCCAGGCAAGGTTTTGAGGGCCGCCAAACTCGCTTTAATGGCTGAAAAATCGGTATCCGGCGCCTGGGGTTGGAATTGTCGCAACAATTGGGGCAGGAGTAAAGCAACTGCCGCGATGACAAATAGAACGAGCGTACCAAAACGCTCGGAGCGCGTAAAGCGCAGATAGTTGAACAATGGTGTTTTCATATGGATATGGTGGTTTGGTTTATCATTATTTGACAATCCTGATATTGTACAGTAAGCAT
>DLXL01000321.1 GCA_003448025.1 Saprospirales bacterium
TTTACCACTAAGCCACGGAGGGCACAAAGAGACAACAAGAAACCGATCCCTTAGTGTCTCTTTGTGCCCTCCGTGGCTTAGTGGTAAAAAACTACTTCTTCACCAACAACTTCCCGCCCAAGCCCGGCATTCCTGCCACCACATAACCGTACACTCCTTCCGGCAATCCTGCCAGCGATATACGATGTTGAAACGCCAGCTGCTGCGGCAAAGAAACCGTTTGCACGAGCTGTCCGAGGGCATTGAACAGTAGCAGTGGGCCCTTTAACGGGGCATTCCCTGCATATTCAAGGGTGACAAATCCAGAGGCCGGATTGGGATAAAGTTGCCATTCCACCTCGTTTTCAGGGACATCTGTGGATGAAACGCCCACATAAACGGTACGACACTGCGTATCCGAGCCATAGGCATTGCTTACCGTGAGGCATACGTTATATACACCGGCGCTGTCATAAGTGTGCAGCGGGTTTTGTGCGCTGCTGCTTTGCCCGTCGCCAAACTGCCAGTGCCAGGAGGCTGGTTCGTGGTGCGACAAATCATAAAAAAAGCGACTGTACAGGTCAAGACTGTCGTCAATCCTGAAATGAGCCACCGGGATATTATTAAGCCCCAGCGTATCGCAGGCAGAGCCATCCAAAGGTCCGAGGCGGTAATTTGGCATGTAAGGAATGGCTGAGCCGATTACTACATCAAAAAAAGGCATGTCGTGGATCAGTTTGCAAGCCTTGCCTTTTTCATTGGGATACTGCACCGTACTGTACCCCAAACCTGAGTGTACGATGTAAATGCGGCCGTCGGGGCCAAGCTCTGCGCCCCGGAAAACCTCCCAGGTAATATTGAAAGGAAGATGATAGTCCGCACTGTCAATGACATTAATGGTATCTCTGGTTAATGAGATATCAGGTGCGTTTAAATCATATTGAAAAAGGTAGGGCAGCGTGCCTGCTGAGGTAAAAATTGAATACCCTCCATCATTGGAAGTGGTTCGGTAAAAGTACCGTTCATTAGGAGAAAAAACAGCTCCTGTGCCAGAATTGTAAGGATATCTATTTGGATGAAAAGGATTGGGAGGCAGGTTTTCCCGTTTTTCGTTGGAAAGTAATCCGCTGCAGCGATCAAAACCAAAAACACTGAACCCCAATAAATCATTAATATCTACATAATAATTGCCGCTGGGCGAAAAGGTGTTGCCCACAATTTGATTACTTTTATTTCCGCCCTCAAATGGAATAGGATTAGGTTTGGAGCCAATCAACTGCGTCTCCGGCAAAGAAAATCCTTCCGGGCTTAATAATATACGATAGTGCCTATTTTCATCTGCATCCGACACCAGTATCCACCAGTCGCGCCCGTTGGCATGGCGACAGGCGGCAGGCGACATCAAAATACCCGTCAACAAAACTCGGTTCTTCTCAATCACCTTGCCCAGCCCGTTATTGGCCTGCACATCTATAGTGGCTACCAACAGGTTTTTCCCTGTAAACATGTATGGCCATTTTTGCGCCGGATGGGGGCCTATATCTAAGCTGATAAAATAGAGAATGGCTGGATTATCTGGTTTTTCCAAAAAAAAACTCATCTGTCCGCTTGGGTAGTATGAGCCCGCCTGCCATTCCGGAACAGTGGGATTAAGTCCATCACTGTTTTCTACAAAATCGCCATTTTGGTCGTAAATTTTTAGTCCGTTAGAAAAAAACTGAATATTACCATCCTTGTCGCTATAAGAGGAGGAATACCATCCAGCCCTTGCGGTATCCTGCCGGACAACCATTTCATCAGTTTTAAAATCGTAAAAAAAGGAATATTCGCTCAAACCAGCCCCTAGACCAAGTGGCCACATATAATCATGCTTTTGAGCGACAGAAGGCTGTGTGAGAACAATGGAATAAAAAGCAACCAGGAGTAAGAATTTTTTCATGACGATGGAGATAATAAAAAATAAGGCATGATACCGAATCTCGGCACCATGCCTTATTATGGACTAATGTTGAATGATTAATTTTTGAACCGAAAGTTCCCCCGTTTGCCCTTTGAAGGACAGGGTATACATGCCTGAGGGAAGCCCTTCTGTAGAAATTGTTGCGTTTTCAGTTTCAGCGGGAATACCGCGCTGATAAACAATACGGCCCCACAGGTCAGTCAGGAATAAGAGCCCCCCGCTATTTTGGGCAGGCATCGTAACCTGTATACTTTCACCGGCAGGGTTGGGTGTTAACAAAAGGCTACTTACCGCAACAGATGTAGGAAGCGAATTCCGCTCTTCTATTTCCGGCACGAAACTGCCACAGGTGTAGTTCAGCAATTCGCCAGTTTGCATGTAGTACCATGCCCGGGCCAAGTGTACAACATTTCCAGCCTCTGCTGAGCAATACAACCCGATAGCCTCTACAGCTTCCAATTCGGTGGATGTAAGCGCACGCGGGGCAATAATTTGAGTTTCTAAGTAAAGACCAAAAAGATAACGCTCCGATGTGCAAGGCAATCCTGAGCAAGTAACACTACTGTTGGCACTTTGAACAGCTGCAGCGCTTTGAGCTAACCCTGACGAAACTGATGCCAGATAAATTTCCATTAAGGACTCCAAATTTTCGGATTCTGTACTTAGATTCGCGAAAGAGGCCCAAGCATTAGGATCATTATCCATGCCAGCTAATAAAGCCAGCTTATTCTCCTCATTGGTAGCCATTTGAGCCAATACATCCTGAATGTTATCCATCAAGCCCGATGGAATACTGCCATCTAAAGCTCGAATACTATTCTGGATTCCGTACATGGCTGCAATCGGTTGCTGTTGTTGCATTTGAAGGAACCCGGTAATCACAGGGTCGCCCGCTACCAAATAAGGATGATCCGTAAACTTACGATACAAGCCCATTTCACTACTCCACTTATACCCTGGACTAAGGCCCAAAGTGCCGCTGCCAGCCAGATTCTGGTCTGCTTCATTTTTTGAAAGACTGGACGTTAGGTTGGTGGATCCTCCACAGGTGAGATCACCTTCTGGCACTTCCTCAATTGTAAACCACGAACCACAATTTTGCATTTGTCCAACATCCACTGGATTAATTCCATTAGCCACATTCGCTTCTGGAGAAAGATGGTAACGGGAATCGCAATAGCTAAAACCGTTTGGGGCTGGAGAGAATTTTGCGCCAAAATCAAAATCACCAAACCAGTCGTTTCCTCTGAGATACTGGGGTCCAGTCCTAGCGTCCAAATAAGAAATTCCAGTAGCTCCTCCAATCGGGAGTGTCAAATCAAATAATAAGTCATTGTAGGAAACAACGCAGTCAGTTTCGTTTTGACCAGCAAATACTATTCCACTAAAAGCACTTTCTGCATAATTTTGCGAAATGGTCATTGTCGGTGATTCTATACACCCAAAGCCTGCAATATTTGCCCCATTAGGATTGGTTTGGTGAAAGGAGTTACAGATTAATGTGTTTGAGGCACCCCCAACAACCCCGATGCCAAAAAAATCAGCACTAAAATCGAATATACTATTGTCATGAAGAATCTGATTGCTCACAACATTGGCATTGGCTTCGTTTGTCAAAGAAATCCCTTGTGCACCCTTAAGCAAATTAATGTAATTATTGACGATATTTAAGGCAATTGCATTGCTTGATGTAGGAAAGTGCATACCTACAACAGCAATCCCCGTGGGTGTAACCTGTTTCAGAAGTAATTGCCCATTTACGGTATAACCCTCTGGTTGATCCACTTCAATTGTGTTATTGTTAACCTGGAAATCACTGTAGGCAATACTAGGATCTTTTATTTCAATACCCGTAGTACGAAGCTTGATATTCGGCAGATATTTGGTACAGCCGATATAACAATCGGTCACACGCCCATCTGTAAAATTGCCTACTCCTGTGGCATCATATTCCACCCCATTTTGTACCTCCAGCATCTTACAGTTTGAGACGTACGCTTCTGAGAAAGGTTTTGTGGTTTGTGCGTACACTCCTCGCTCACAATTTGAAATTGTGGCAAGAGGATTATCTTTACCCAAACCTACAAAATTCAGTCGTTTTCCACCAATATTATCTACGAAAGTCAATGCCGTTCCCTGATGGGCTGCCGCGATATTGGTCAGGTATGCAATATTGCTAAATCGGCATCCCCATACCCTGCAGGTGCCGTTCAAAGCAATGATACCAGCCTGCATATTTTGAAAAAGATTGCCGGTACTTTGACCGGCAAGCAGCAAGCTTCCACCGGCCGTACCATCAAAATAGATTCCACAATATGTCCTTTGCGAATAAGGCGCCCCATTAACGGGAGCCGGAGGGTTGCAAATGCTGACTGGCAAAATTTGATTATTTCCAGATCCGGTGAAGGTATTGTTCATAAACAAGGACACAGCGAATGAGCCTTCTGCCGCGTAAATACCCATAAAGTTTTGTTGAAAGGTGGTACTTCGCAAGCTCAATTTAGGCAATGGAGTGATGTTTCCGGGATTAACAGGCCGGATGGCATGGTATGCCTTCCTGATACTTGCACCGTTTGTAATCAGTTCCCCACCTGGCAGTACTTTTATACCATTCCAGAGACTTTGGCAGTTTGGATCAGCGGCAATTGTAGCTGCATCTAACATGGTGTTACCCACTAATGTCAGCGTACCACCTGATTTCACTGTTATTTCCCCGCCTCCGGAAATAACAACCGTACAACCATCAAACTTGTAAGGAATATCAATTTCCAAATTCCCAAAAAGGTAAATTTCTTTACCAATGACTTCGTTTGCCGGCAATATTTGACTTGCTACCAAGTTGCTTAATACATTTTGGCTCCCACAACCGCTTCCGATCATAGTATATGGCAGGAATTCTTTTAACTCCTTTTCGCACCAATTTACACCATCAATACTGTGCCTAACCATTATTGATGGCACACTGAATGGATTAAGATTGGGAAAATAATCATGACTTACATTAAACAATTCTGGTCCACCGACCAAAATGGGAGTTCCATCACCAAAATCCCAATGGTTTGCAGGTAATCCTTCCTCTCCAGAAAGAAAAACGGTGGCCTTACCACAGGATAAAGTATTGAATCCAAAAAAATCGCACCCTGTTTGCGCTTTTAATGGTAAAAAGGTGCCACATAGAAAGGCCAAAACGATGATAAATGGTTTTAGAAACGCCCAACAAAAGGTTTCTAAAATTGAATAATCGCCTACAAATCTTAACTTTTTCATACTTTTGAACTGATTTAATGATCCTACTCTGATTGTTTTACCCGGCCATTTCGGTACTACCGGGGGCATTTGGAGTTTGCATCCGGAGGCAGCAGCGGCAACTGCTGTCTCTTTTTTTTGAAATGTGTAAAAAAACACCATCGACCTGCAGGAGACACCTGCGGCTGGTTAAAAATAATACCCGAATGGCTGATTAAGGAACGATGCCCTCCCAATTCTTCCCTAATCGAAAATGGGGAGGGTGCACGATATGGCACACACAAAACGGCAATGACTTATTTTGCCAATAAACAGGATTAGGTTCAAAAAATGCGAGGA
>DLXL01000426.1 GCA_003448025.1 Saprospirales bacterium
GTGTTTTAGTGTTTTAGTGTTTTAGTGTTTTGGTGTTTTGGTGTGGTGGTGTTTTGGTGTTTTGGTTAGATAGCGTAATTCGGAGGCTGAAGGCATGGCCTCTTCGAAAAAACCGGCGCAAAGGAACGACTAATTTGTGGATCCAAAAACGACTAAACCGGTAAACTGGAATGGTCAATTTACTTTACCTCTCCATTCCTGAATAGCTGCCAGAATAGCCTCCTTTCGATTTTCCGGATCAGGGTGCGTACTTTGAAATTCAGGCGTGCGGTTAGGACCGGAGGACTGCTTCAGAATTTCCATTACCTGAACCAGATATTCCGGTTCGTACCCTGCCTCCAGCATAAACCGCACACCCAGATAATCGCTTTGCAATTCCTGATCTCTTCCGTATTTGAGTTGGAGCATGTTGGCTACCGATTGTGCAATATATCCTGAATTTGGATTGGAAGGATCATATGTTGCCATTGTAATGGCTCCGGTAAGGCCTTGTGCAAGTTCCATTTGCGCCAATCGCTCTGCACTATGTCTTGCCACTACATGACCAACCTCATGACCCAGGACCCCGGCCAGCATATCTTCGTTCAGGGTTTTACCATCTTCAGTAAGTCTGAACAGTAAGCCTTCCGTGATAAAAATCTGTCCGCCTGGTAACGCAAATGCATTCACTGTTTGCGGATCAGCCAACAAATGGAAGTCGTATTTGTATGGCGTTCGGGAAGCCGCAGATGTCTGAACTACCTTTTGTCCAATCTGTTTTACGATAGCGGTAGCCTGTTGGTTTCTGCTAAGTCCCCCCATCTCACGAGCCATCTGCGGAGCACTTTCAAGCCCCATGGCAATTTCCTGCTCCGGAGATATGGCGATATGCTGTGTTTCACCGGTGATCTCATTCAGAGAGCTCTGACCGTAATATTTGCATAGCGTAAATCCAGCCATTACGAGCGCAACGATAATGGTTGGTGAAACACGGAGTCCTCCCCCTTGATTTCTTCCTAACATAGGATTGATTTTTATTTTGTTGGCTTTGCGAATGTCGAAGGACTTTCTGAAAACACAAAACTTTTTAAACTTTTGAACTTAAGTTAAATAAGGCAGTTGTCTTATTCTAACTTTGCAAAAAAATTTAGGAGCCAAAACAAAATTGCTCTAACCTGTATTTTTACGACCAATTCCCATGGATTTACTGAAACAACTATTTTCGGAAAAAGCGCAGGCTCAGGCCAAGGAGGTTAAGGAACTGCTTCAGGCGCATGGCAATATGAAAATTGATGAAGTATTGCTCGAACAAGCTTATGGAGGTATGCGCGACATTACCAGTATGATCTGGGAGCCTTCGCTCCTGGATGCTGAAGAAGGCATCAGGTTCAGAGGCTACTCTATTCCTGAACTGCGTGAGAAACTGCCACGCGCAAAAAACGGCAAAGAACCGCTTCCGGAAGGACTGTTCTGGCTTATGCTTGTGGGAGAAATACCTACACAGGATCAAGTGAAATGGCTTACTGAAAACTGGGTGCGCCGCGCCAATGTTCCGGAACATGTATTCAGAGCTATTGAGTCGCTTCCGGTGGAAACTCATCCCATGACTCAACTTTCCGTGGGCATTATGGCTATGCAAAACACATCAGTGTTTGCACAGCGCTACAATATGGGCATGACCCGCTCGGAATATTGGGATGCCACCTATGAGGATACCATGAATCTGGTGGCTCGTTTGCCTCGGATTGCTGCCTATATCTTCCGCCGCTGCTACTTCAATGGTGATCATCTGCTGCCGGATATTTCGCTCGACTGGGGTGCTAACTTTGCCCATATGCTGGGTTACAACGATGAAGGTTTCACGGATTACATGCGTTTGTTCCTGACCATTCATGCTGATCACGAAGGTGGCAATGCCTCTGCACACACTACACACCTTGTAGGTTCTACCCTGAGCGACCCATATCTGTCCCTTTCTGCTGCTATGAACGCCCTGGCGGGTCCGCTTCACGGCCTGGCTAACCAGGAAGTTGTGCGTTGGATACAAAAAATGGTGGATACGCTTGGAACAACCAAACCGAGTCGGGAGCAGATCGGGGAGTATGTAAAAAGCACCCTGGCAAGTGGCCGCGTTATTCCAGGATATGGCCACGCTGTACTCCGCAAGCCGGATCCGCGCTATATGGCTCAAAAGCAGTTCTGCGAAGACAATATCCCGGACGACGATATGGTAAAAGTAGTTTGGAAGATCTTCGACGTGGTGCCACCCATTCTCACCAGTCTTGGGAAAGTGAAAAACCCCTGGCCAAACGTGGATGCACACTCCGGTGCTGTATTGCGCCATTACGGTTTGAATCAATACAACTTCTATACTGTATTATTCGGGGTTAGTCGCTCCCTGGGTGTATTGGCCGCACAATGCTGGTCGCGCGCGCTCAACCTGCCCATCGAACGTCCGAAATCTGTCACTACAGATTGGGTTAAGGAGTTTATTGCAGAGCAGCAAAAGGGATAAACCAGGCTCGTTGGCATATATTAAACACGCCTCCCGGAAAATTCCGGGAGGCGTGTTTTGTTATCTCACAGGTTGCGGGGTTGTAAGACCCTCGCAAGGCGAGGACGCAAAGGATAATCTTTTGTGCCCTCCATGACTTTGTGGTTCATTTTTTGTGCCTCACTTGTTACGGCACAAGACTAACTCAGTACCTCTGAGTTAACCCCCAACGCTTTATTTCCGATCCAGCACATCCTTCACTGCCCAGATTACGTCCTTTTTACCCAGGCCGTATTTATCCAGCAGTTCAGAAGGTTTGCCGCTTTCACCAAAGGAATCATTTACACCAACGTATTCCATGGGTACAGGGAGTTTATGCACCAACAGATTAGCAATGGCATCTCCGAGTCCCCCTGCGCGCTGGTGTTCTTCAGCAACCACTACCGCGCGGGTTTTGCTCACGGAATCCAGAATAGCTTCAGCATCGAGCGGCTTGATGGTGTGGATATTGATCACTTCGCAGGAAATACCCTGTGTGGCCAATTCCTGGGCTGCCTCAATGCTAGTCCAAACCAGGTGGCCGGTAGCAAAAATGGTTACGTCTTTACCAGAAGCCAGGTGCAATGCCTTACCGATTTCAAACTTTAAGTTTTCGGTGAACATTGGCCAGGCCGGCCGACCAAAACGGAGGTACACAGGTCCATGGTGGTCTGCAATGGCCATGGTAGCCAATTTGGTCTGATGGTAGTCGCAGGGATTGATCACTGTCATACCCGGAAGCATACGCATCATACCCACATCTTCCAGGATCTGGTGGGTAGCGCCGTCTTCTCCGAGGGTAAGTCCGGCGTGAGAGGCGCAAATCTTGACGTTTTTATGGGAGTAAGCGATGCTTTGACGAATCTGGTCATACACCCGACCGGTAGAGAAATTGGCGAATGTGCCGGTGAATGGAATTTTACCGGCAGTAGCCAAACCGGCAGCAACGCCCATCATATTGGCTTCGGCAATGCCCATCTGGAAAAAACGGTCCGGAAATTCCTTTTTGAAATGCTGCATTTGCAGGCTTTCCAACAAATCGGCGGTGAGGCCTACAACATTTGGATTCTGACGACCCGCTTCAAGCAGGCCCTGACCAAAGCCATCACGGGTGGCTTTAGTTCCGGTGGATTGTATGTCTTGAATATTCATGAATGGAGGTTAATTCCGGAGGTTTTCCGTTTTACGGCGCAAAAATCCAAAAACATTGCTAAACGGAGGGAGTTCTTTCCAGTCGCCACTCCCATATTTTACCATCTTCTATATCTATATGCTCTGCAATGAATTGAAAACCAATCTTTTGCAATAAAGAATTTGAGGCATTTTTTTCTGCGAGGGTATGCGCCAAAACTACTTTTACCGCCTCATGGGCAAAGGCATACTCCACCAGTGCCCCGGCTGCTTCCGTAGCCAGCCCATTTCCCTGATAACTTTCTGCAATCTCATACCCAATTTCCACTTCACCTCCAATGCCCGGCGTACCTTTGTAGCCGCAAGTACCGATCAGTCGAACATCTGCCCGGTGAATAATCAGGTAGTTCCACCAATTAATGTCTACCTCATGTTCCCGAAGGAAATCGCGCATCCAGATCATAGCCTCCGGAAAATGAAGCCAGTGTTCGGCCATGTCTACTCCGCCCAGCAGGGATGACAAGGCTGCCCAATCTTCTTCTGCAATGGCTTCCAGCATGGAAAGGTTTGCTGGCACCAGATAAAGACGTTCGGTTTGAAGCATTTGAATGAAATTCTGATGAAGCAATTGATTTTAACCTCTGTTCAGGAAAGTATTTCTGTAAAACAGCACCTGCTGAATGATCAGGTATTGCTCCAAAAAATAGAAGAGGCCGGCCAGCTGATGGTGCATTGTTTCCAAAACGGGGGCAAGATACTGCTTTGCGGCAATGGTGGCAGTGCCGCCGACGCCCAGCATATCGCAGCAGAGCTATCCGGCAGGTTTTATACGGATCGCCCTCCCCTATTCGCCGAGGCTTTGCACGTGAACAGTTCCTATGTAACCGCCGTTGCCAACGATTATGGCTATGAGTACGTTTTTTCCCGAATGGTTCAGGCAGCCGGCAGAAACGGAGATATTCTCATGGCGTTCAGCACCTCCGGCAACTCACCCAACATCCTGAAAGCCATCGAAACCGGCAAAGCCCAGGGCATGAAGGTCGTTGGCTTAACCGGCGCCAACGGTGGTAAAATGGCGGAGTTGTGCGATATCCTGCTCAATGTTCCTTCCTCCGATACACCGCGCATTCAGGAAGCGCATATCCTGATTGGGCATATTTTGTGTCAGTGGGTGGAAGGGGAGATGTTTTAAGGAAGAGACCACTAAGCCACGGAGGCACTAAGAGACACTAAGTATATACTTTCTTAGTGCCTTTGTGGCTTAGTGGTCTCTCTCCACGGTGAATTCACACACCTACTCCCTCCACTTTTCCTGTTTTCCTGCTCTTTTCGGCCATGAAACCCATGATATGGCTTTCAATGGAGGCGTCTATGGTGGAAGTGAGCAGTTCCGGCTTGCGCTGGGAAACGGCCTGCAGCCAGTTGCGCACCAGACGCCAGTCGCCGCCGCCGTGGCCATCGCCAGAGGAGTTGTCGTATACCGTGCTTTTTCCGGTACGGAAATCAGTTACGGTAAAGGTTTCCATATCTCCAACGATATCGCCCATGCTACCCATCACGCGGGTGCGCCTGCCTGCGTACGAGGTGAAGGCTTCCATGGAAAAGGCCGCCGTTATTCCGCCTTCAAATTCCATAGTGGATACATAGTGGTCTTCCTGGTTATTATCCATTTGGTACACGCACCGTCCATAGTTGGTGGTGCGCAACTTGTTCAGGATATATTCATCATGCGTAGATTTGTCTTCCGGCATATCAAACACATATAACCAGCCGCGTTGGCGGTAGTAGATTTTCATGGCTGAGTACGGGCAGGTGCTTTCCACGGCACAACCATCCATACAACGCGGGGTGCTACCAGCCGGAGCATTTTCTTTGCGGAACCACTTGATGCCGCCCATAGCTACAATTTTTTTGCATGGCTTTCCAATCATCCAGCGCATGATGTCAAGATCATGACAACTTTTAGCAAGGATAATGGGTGTAGTGGCATTGCGGTCGTGCCAGTTACCACGCACATAGCTGTGGCTCATGTGAATGTGCTCAATGGGTTCCATGTGTTGCAGACTCACAATTTCTCCGATGGAGCCGTTTTGCATCAGTTCGCGCAATTTTTCAAAGTAAGGAGCATAGCGCAGTACATGGCAAACTGCCACAATTCGACCGGTTTTCCTGGCCAGGTTGAGGATGTCGCGGCACTCTTTTTCTGAAGGAGAAATGGGCTTTTCCAAAAGCACATCGTATCCGGCTTTCAAGGCAGCCATGCAGGGGCCATAGTGCAGATTATCCGGTGTAGTGATCAGTACCGCGTCGGCAAACTTGGGCTTTTCAAACACCCGCTCCCAGGTATTGAACCGATTGGCTTCCGGAATATTGTGTTTTTGAGTATATCGGTCGATACGCACCGGATTTGGCTCGGCTACGCCTACAATATCCATTTCATCGGGGTAGGAAAGCGCGTAGTTTCCATATACATTACCCCGGTTACCTGCACCAATAGTGACGATGGTGATGGGGCGATCTGGCTTGCGGTAGTCGGGATTTTCTTCGGTGAGTAAGGGAATCCTGTACGTGGCATCCTCTGAGGAAAATCCGGTCAGAACTGCTGCTCCGGTGGCAGCGCCGAGGGTTTTGAGCAATTTTCGACGTGAAAGCATGTTGGAGAATGTGGTTAATGTGGTTTGGTTAATGTGGGGAATGTGGACGGAAAGATAGCATATTACATAAAAAAGCCGCCCGGGAATTTCCGGGCGGCGACGAGTTGAACATGGACCGCGATTGGTGTGTGTGTGTTTTCACCGCCGAGACGCAGAGGCGCTGGGTTTTTAACCATTAGAATATTAGTCTCTCCGTCTCCTCGGTAAAAAAGCCTCACACGATTCACTGCAAATTAAACCTCAACGGCAGGGTGAACTTCACTTTTACCGGCTTTCCATTGTGTTCGCCGGGTGTCCAGCGAGGCATACTTTGCACCACACGAACGGCTTCCCGGCCCAGAATGGCCCCGCCTGCCGGCGTTTTTACCACCTGTATATCCTGGATGGAACCATCTTTAGTCACTAAAAACTGCAGCACCACCGGTCCTGACACGCCGGTTTCGCGTGCTTGCTCTGGATACTCGAGATTTTTGGAGATCCAGCGGAACATTTCCGCCTCGCCACCAGGGAAACTGGGCATACGGCTCACCACGAACGGATCTACCGGATTGTCATCCTCTGGCGGAGCTGGGAGTTCAATCACAGCAGTGCCGTTGCCGGGAGGATCAAGTGTAGGCGGGGTATCATCCGGCCCTTCCACAGTTTGTGCGCCAATGTTCCGGCTGTCGTCCAGAATGGTTTGTACATCCTGTACAGGAGTTTCGTCCACTTCATGATCCGGGGCTACCACCGGAGGTTTATAGGCTACAGATGCCTGTGGCGGGGGAGGAACCTTAACCACAGGCGGCTGGATTACTTTCACCTCGGTAAATACCCTATCGTCATCTGAAGGAAACTCCACTACTTCTGGAGATACCAATCCTGCAAACGCTGCCATGATTTTGGGGCTCAGCATAAGTAAAGCCATCAGCAATAAACCCAGGCCCAGGGCTTTCAGGAGGTTGTTGGGATATTCCCGGCGCAGCTGGTAGGCGCCGTAAGCGCGGTTGCGATTGGCAAATACGATGTCCAGCATGTCGCGTTGCGACACGAATTCTTGCTTGTTCATGATAGGAAATAGTTTGGGTGAGAAGAACTGTTACAAACCCAGAGAGGCCAAGTAAGCCTGTTCCGGTGGCGTCAGATCCACAATACAGTAGTAACGTACGCCGCAGATAGCCATTTCATCCAGTGCGTCCACCAGATTTTTGTAGCTGGATTGCGGTCCGGGTTTCAGGATCACGTTCAGGTGAGAGCCTTTGGTCAAAGCGCCGGTTTTGCCATCCATATAGGTTTGCTGGCCCCATTGCTGGTCTACTTTTTCTTTTTTGGCCAGGATGACCTTCCGGAGGCCGGCTGCATCGTATCCGGTAGAATCCGATTGCGCCAGATCCTGGCCCTCGTACCAGAGTACCTGATTCCTGTTACCGAGCATCAGGGTAAGCACTTTGGATCGTTTAACGGGCTCCGGTTCGCCTTTGTCGTCGGGCATGGCCAGCGCCATCATATTGGGTCGGGCGAGGGCGGTGGTGAGCATGAAGAAGGTGATGAGGAGAAATCCCAGATCAACCATTGGAGTAAAATCCATTCGGGTGCTCATACGGCCGCGGCGTTTGGATGGGCCACGGGGAAGGTTCAGTAAGTCTGCCATGAGATATAACTTTTATGGGTGATTGTTATAAGGGTAGATGCAGACAAATATTTTTTTGGCGTGCGGAAAGTCAATTTATTATAAAATATTTTTCCGAAATACCCAAAATTACAATACTCAAGAATCTGAAAAACCGAAATAAAAAAGCGGCACCCCGAACTTCGGGATACCGCTTTTTATTTGGAGACTCCTCACCGGAGTGCTGCTACTCGAGCTTAAATTTAAACGGAAGCGTATAGCGCACCTTTACGGGGTGGCCGTTTGCTTCGCCCGGGCTCCACTTCGGCATTTTTTCTACCGTTGCTTTTACCGCTTTACCGCAACCGCCGCCTGGGTCTTTCACAATAGCAACATCCTTGATGCTGCCATCTTTTCCTACTACGAAGGTTACTACAGCCTGGCCGGAGATACCGGCTTCTTTGGCCATTTCCGGGTATTCAACATTCTTCGCGAGCCACTTGTACATTTCCTGCTGACCACCAGGGAAAGAAGGCTCCTTCTGGATGTCGAACATCTCGTAGGTTTTTTCTTCCACTTTAGGTGCTTCGATCACGGGATCAAGGCTTGGCGCTTCATCTACAGTAGGTGGCGCTTCATCGTTACCTTTTTTGTCTTCGGTACCAATGTCCTCTTTTTTATCGAGGATTTCATCCACGGCTTTTTGCTCTTCTTCCTGCACCTCTTCGTCCTTCTTAATTACAGGAGGTACGAATTTCACCGTCGAGCCTGTCGGTGCGGTGTTGACCGAGGCGCGGACGCCTGTGAGCAGGAAAGCGTAAGGGGCGCGAAATGTTACCTTGGCCGTGCCTGTCGTTAGGTTGGTGGATTCGTCCGAGCAGGCGATGACCAGTTCGACGGGCCAGCGCAAGGTTGTGCCGTCGAAGGTTGGGCCGACTGTGGCGAGGTGCGTGAGCTTCGACGCCGAATCATCCCAGAACACAATTTTGTCCG
>DLXL01000035.1:0-251 GCA_003448025.1 Saprospirales bacterium
ATCGAAGGTGATTACCACACTCTCGCCACCGGTTTCCTGTGCCAGTTCCCGTAACTGCTTCAATATACGACGGTGCCCCTGATGAACGCCATCGAAGGAGCCAATCGTAATAACAGCATTTTTAAAAGCCGGAAGTCTGGTCAAATCCGTGAAAACCCGCATAGCTGGGCAAAGGTAATCGCTTGTTCGGATTTTGCCTCCGGGCAAACATCCAACGGTCAAAATCTAGAGGCTGTCTCACAAGTCGCTTT
>DLXL01000035.1:485-4659 GCA_003448025.1 Saprospirales bacterium
CGGTAAAAATTACTTTTGAGACACACCCTAGCGTAATAGTATTTTTTGGGATTGCACAGAATCGCCATATCTGATATTCAGCACATAGATCCCTGAAGGCAGGGAAGGGGTTTGAATGGTATGGATATCATTGTTCTGAACCTGTATGATCTCTTCCAGAATCACGGTACCCTTCATATCCAACAACAAAACGTTAAGTTCTGAAAATGCACAGGTCTGAATCTGAAGGTTAAAGGCATCTGATTGCCCATCCAGCTGATAGGGAAGCAGGATACATGGAGCCATGGCCTGAACCGTACTGACATTATTTTGAAAGGGAACAGTAGCCCAGTCGCCATGCTGAATTTCCGCTAATTGCGCCATCGCGGCAATAGTTGCTTTGACCACATTGGACAAAAAAGTGAAGTTCAGTTTTTCATTTAGGGTATCGCCTGGGGTGTGGTAACATTCATTTCTGAAATTAGCGCCATCTGTGAGCATGAGGGCTTGTTTGCCAGCTTCCCAAAAAGGAGTGTGGTCAGAACGACGTAAATCTGGTACGATCTGGCCATTCCCTGGCACATCCAGTGTAATAACCTTAAGGTCGGGTACATATTGTTGGGCAGAGTTGCTGAACAACAAAGCCAGTGGCTGGGAATTTGTGTTGCCTACATTGGTGATAAAATCTCCCCGGTATTGATTGGCGGCTACTGCTGCTGCCGCTGCAGGAAAGACCAGGGAGAATCCTTGAGGAAGCGTTTGGCTATTGGGTTCATCACTCCAGTATCCGATCATTTCATGGTTGAATACGCCTTCTATTTGTTCGTTGGCCGGAATGCCCTGACTTACGTAACGAATGCTCCCAACCAAGCCGGATTCTTCCAGGTCGAAACCGATGAAACGAAGTGTTTTTTTGAAAGGGTAGGGGCCAAGGATACGGGCAGCCTCCATAAATCCTACCGTACCGGAGCCATTATCGTCGGCCCCGGGGGCATTGCTGACCGTGTCGTAGTGTGCATCATTGATCACCACTTTTTCAGCGGAGAAAGTTCCGGTATGGTTGCCGATCAGGTTTTTGCCGATATAATTACCAAAAGGAACGGTTTGTTCTTCGTATACAAATCCCTGGTTAAGAAACAGGTTTCGAATAGTGTCCTGGGCATTTTTAAGTTGTGCCAAACCAGCCGTACGGTGCCTTACGCCCTCCAGATACTCCAGGTCGGCGCGGATTCGGTTGCTATCCACCTGATTGACGAGCGATTGAAGATCAAACGATTGTTTGTCGTCTACGATCAGCCTTGCAGAAAGCGCGGCAGGAAGGTTTGCAAGGGCTGTGATATCACACTGAATGCTTCGCATACCGGGCTGAACTGGAAAGCCAAAATCGCCGCTTACCGGTACAGAACCCGTAATGGAATAATCTTTACCACCATTATGGGAAAACTGGATCTGCACCTCCAGCGGGTCGTTTTCAGCGTCAGTCACTTCGTATTGGATCTGCAGTGTGAGATTGGTCCAGTCAGGACTCACCGTAAAAGTCTGAATAACAGGCGGTTGATTTTGAGCGGAGAGGGAAAGCACCCAAAAAGAGGCAACAAGCAGCGTGATTGTTTTTTGCATGGTGTGGTATTTAAAGCCGTAAAAATAGACAATTCAGCCAAAATCCACCCCCGTCCACCGTCTTAAAATACAAAAGGCACGCTCTCCAGCGTGCCTTTGGCAACAAACAAAACCAACTAAAAAAAACCTGCTTTTTCTTATCGCAAAAACTGTTTTTCGCGATAGTTGATATTGGAACGCGCAGGAGTTGGAATTCGCTGCTTTGGTTAGAAAAAATCTGGTTGCCAGATTTCGGACTGTGCCACAAATCAGAAACTTTTCCCAAAACGATATTGTCCGGTTAATATTAGGTATCCACGATAGGCGTTAGGACCTGGTCGCATGCCGAACTCCAGGCCGAGCGCCAAACCACCAGGATCTACGGTACGGAAGCCGGCCCGGAAGCCTATGGGATTGAGGTCGGTTTCGTCTGTTTTCAGGGTAATAAGGTTTTCTACGCCGGTAAATGGATTGGAATTTATCTGATAAACCTCGCCGGTAGTGATGCGAGGCGCATAGGTTACGTCGGCATATAGCTCTCGGAAGCCCACGCTTTCGCGCATTTTATTCTTTTTAGGATTGAAAATTTCCACTTTCCAATCACTCACCACTCGTCGGGATATGCCGGCAGCTACAGAAGTGCTGTGAACCATAACGATTGCATTGCTCAGGTCGTATTCCTGAGGATATACTTCTCCTGTGCTCGGGTCTGTGATGGAGGGAGCCTGCTGACTGGTGGCGAAAGGCAAGCCATTTACGGTAAACCAAACGGCATTAAAGTCTATGAGACCCAATCGCGCTCCATAGGAAATACGCGATTTAACATCCATTTTGCCATATTGACTGACAGCAACACCGCCCAGGGTTTTGGAACCGATGTAGATGCTTTCATTTTTCACCTTGTCTTTATGGGCAAATTCCAGGGTTGCCAAAGCGCTGATCTCCCTGGCGCGCTTGTAATCAGCAGATTCTCCGCTTTCAATGATATCGTCTTCCTCCACATAGCTTCCTTTTTGGGAGTCTTCACTGAAATTATCTATCAGGTTGATGCGGTACATGCCTTCCATGGAAAACTTGGATGTTTTTTGCAGGAAGAAATCGGCACCAACCATATAATTCAGGTTGTGGAAGTTGGAAATATCAAAATCCAGCAGGTGTAATCCACCCGACCAAAAAGAGCTTTTTTCAGGATTGTTGCGGAGCAGCTCATAGTAAAAGGTATCCTGGTAATTATCCTGTACACCATTGTTTTTTACCACTTCTGAAATCTTTTCCGGGGAAACGGCACTAACGGTTTGGGTTGTATCAGGTTTGTTAATGGGCGCCCCCTGATAACACTTTTGATTGTAAAACACTACCGAGTTTTCCAGATGGCCCAGCGATTTTTTATGTAGTTTTCGTGATTTGTAAAATCTATGTATGACCAAACCTAACCCCGTGCCAAAGCTCACACCGAATATAGGCAATGCCAGTTTTTCATTTTTCTGGCTGGCTACACCGGCTCCTATTACACCGGCCACAGCCACCGCTCCGCCTAATAGAAAGCCTTTGATAAAAGACTCTTTGCTGCGTTTTCTGGTGAGGGTATAGGCGTTGACTTCCTTTTTGGCAGCAGGGCATTCTTTGAAGTAAGGAAGCAGCATGTAAGGATCGTAGTCTACCGGCTCTGCATTGTTGATACGGAGTAAGGGCGCTTTATAGGTGCCACTGTAGGATCGTCCGCTGGAATACGTGGTGGTATAACTCACGTTTTGGTACAGCAGTTCGATCTTGTCTTTATTGAAACCTATGCCCTTGTATTTTTCTTTTTTTTGGGCCTGGGCAACTTGAGGAAAGCAAAGGATGAAATAAATTGCGGCGAGACAAAAAGCGCCAGCCATTCGGCCTAAGCCGGGAGTTTGAGGTGAATTCATGTTGTAGATAGTAAGTAGTAATTGTGTTAAGGGCAAACGTACAAAATTTGTCCTTAGGATATTCCGATTGAATAAAATACCTGGTTATGAAGTGCGTTTATTGCCTAAATTTATTATTTATGAAGAGGATAGTTTTTTTATTAGCATTAGCTCCCATAGTGTTAAATGCCCAATTCAATATTATAAATGACCCTGATATCGTTTGGGCCGCTTATATCACACAGGATTGGGAAATGGATATGCCATTATCCAAAGAATGGGATTCCGGGGTGATTACTGTAAAGCACGTTCCAGTTCATCATGGCGGGCTAAGCTATTCAAGTCCTTTGCTGGCAGATCTTGTGTATGATGCCTTCATGTCTGGAAAACTCCCTGTGTACAAAGATCCGGAGTGCACCATACCTCAAGATAAATACCTGGATTACAGGACAGATACCATTATTCATTTTGATCCAGAGACATTCGAAGAATTGATAGCATATGCATATGAGGAGCCTAATCCTGAATTTGATATCAATTTCTGGCGGGTCAGGCAATTGATATATTACAATAAAAAAACAGCGTTGTGGGGAGCGGAAGTGTTAAGCATCGCACCGGTTCTTCACAATAAGCGCTATAAAGACAATGATGTTCCTGAATTAATACCCCTTTTTTGGTTCAGGCCGGTAAATCATGCCCGAAAT
>DLXL01000541.1 GCA_003448025.1 Saprospirales bacterium
ACCGGGACCCACACAAGCCAGATTGCGTGTTAAAACTTTATCAACCATATATAAGCTTTCCGCTTCTTCAAACGAGATTTCGCTAAAAAAACGCTGTTCCCCAGGAACCCACTGGGCTACTCTGGGCAAATCCACGGCCGCAATTTGTCCCACGCGCGGATAACCGCCGGTAGTCTGACAATCCTGCATCAACAGGATGAGTTGCCCTGCCGGGGTGCATTGGATGGTGCCAGGGGTTACCGCTGTGGAGAGTAATTCACGGGTTGTGCTAAAGGTAAGCGGTTCTGCCTGAACGTGGCAGCCCATGCGGTCAAAGCGGTGGCTCAGGGTATAGGGCTGGGTGAAAAACCGCTCCCGACTCTCCTGTCTCAGCCATTCGAATTCCGGTCCGCGGAAAACCCGAACGGAAGTGGATGGGGCAGGAGCGCTGAGATTTGGTAGCTCGGGTGGGACGGTTGCTGTTTCCTGGTCGAACCACAGCAGATCCCCCTTTTTCAGCGGGGCGCCAATGCCGATCAGCGTACTCATACTTTTGCTGTTCAGGATAACCGGTGCATCAAATCCGCCCTTAACGGCCAGGTATATTCTCAGGCCTGGCGGTTGAAACCGGATCTCCAGCACATCCTGTGCTGCCACCGCATAGGGTTGGTACAGTTCCAGGGGCTGGCCGTTTATGGCAGCGGCCCCGGAACCGGCGAGTGCGATCCGTGTGGCCTTTTGAAATTGTACGCTCAGGCCGCCCATGGTACATTCGATGGTGGCAGCCTGCGGGGTATTGCCCACCAGGGCATTGGCCATCCGGTGGGCTTGCTGATCCATGGCGCCGCTCACCGGCACTCCGGAAGCCCGGAAACCCGTCCGGCCCAGGTCCTGGAGAGTGGCATAGGGGCCGGGCCTGAGCACTACTGCATCGGCGTGGGAGGCATTGGGGCTGGGGAGCGAGGGTTCCTGCGGGGTTGGTGCGTAGCGGTCAAATTCCTCCCGGGTAATGGTCTGGAAACGCACCGAAGCGCCTGTTTGGAGCAAAAACGGTGCAGGACTGTCCGGATCAAACATTTTCAGGGGCGTACGCCCGATGATCTGCCAGCCGCCGGGGGAATCTAAGGGGTACACCCCGGTTTGCCGACCGGCAATGCCCACTGAGCCTGCAGGCACGCGCGCACGAGGGGCGTTTTTACGGGGCGTGGCCAGGTTCTCCTTCAGGATACCCATGTAGGCAAAACCCGGCAGAAAGCCCATCATGTACACCTGGTAGTCCTGCTGCTGATGCAGGGCAATGACCTGCTCCCTACTGATCCCGTGCAGCGCAGCCACGTCATCCAGATCAGGACCACACTCCGCCTCATAGCAAACGGGCACCGTCACCACCTTCCGCATCTCCGGCGCCGACTCCGGCAGAGACGCCAGCAGGGTTTCCAAGGCCTTCTGTACGAACTGATACGGCGACAATCCCGGCGCCCCAACGATTTGTTCCGGCCGGTAAAACACCGTCAGCGAGGCGTAGGCGGGTACATTTTCCACCCAGCCGGGGAAGGGCTGCCGCCGGATGGCCTGCTCCAGGCGCAATACTTGCTGGTGGAGGGAATGGTCTATGCGATCCCCAAAGACTAGTGCGATGGCGGATTCGGAGAGTGGATGGAGTAGGGGAGCCGGGTTCATTCCGGTTTGTTTTTGAGTCGGGGGTTTTTAAGTTCTTCAGCTTTTTCCATGAGCCAGCGCCATTCTGCGGCTTGTTTTTTCTCTTTGATTCGTTTGATCAGGGTTTCCGCTCGTTTGATGTCGCCGGGTATGGAGGTGGTGAGTTGGACGAGGAGGTTGAGGAAGTCGGTGTTGATTTGGCGTTGATGGTCAGATAAGATTTTTGAAGAGGTTCTGGCAAGGTACATTTTAAAGTTATCTAGCCTGTACGGAAGAAGATCGGATTGGGTTTCGTAGAGGGCTTTTAGGTTTAGGCGTTTAGCAACCAAATGATGTATAACTGCAGAAAATGAGTCTGGAATCAAATCAAGACATTTGTTGAATTCATTTTGGGCGAAATAACAGGCAGCCATATTGAGTCTGAAGAAATCTTTTGTTTCATTCTCATCTATAATAATATTTTGGTAGATTTCTGTAAACTCCATGGCCCAATCAACTTCATTTACCCAAATGGCATTATTGCAAACGGCTAAATATGTTGCTGGGTGCAACATATTTCCATAATGCAGGTATCCCTTTTCTAAATTATCTTTGTATAAAACATGTAATATTATGTTAATTTCTTTATTTTGCACATCACTGTTAAAAATTAACACACAAATATTTCTAAGGTAAGTATACAAGCCTCTTATATTTGAAGAGGGAATGAAATTTTCATGTTTTTTTATAAGATTAAATAAGGATTGAGCATCTTCAGAATCTATATTTTTTTTTATTAAAAGTAAAAATATTGCATGGTTAAGTTCAATAAGATTGGCGGACTCTAAAAATTTTTGCGGAATTGATTGACAATCCATAATAACAGATTCAATATTTGGAATTTCAAATTTCGCAACTTTTTGTTGAAGTAGTATTCGATTAATTAATTCGAGTCGTGTCAACCACAGATATAACTCTAACGAAAACAAAACATTTGGGACATTCAAGTCACCTTTCAGTTGGTTATGCAAACTATCTAAGTCGTGTAGCTCATATTCCAGTAAAAAATGCCCATAAAGGTTCTGGCGATCACTGACCTTAATGGGTGGAATTTGTTTTTGAAGCTTGTTGATGGATTGAACGTATCTTTTTTCCAAGCCTCTTTTGAGTGCAATTTTGGCAAGGTCGAATAGCTGTTGAAACTCGTTTTGATCTGAAAAGTAGTGTTGAATTTGCAAGGTGCTTTTAATTACTTTGTGCACTTCCACCATGGTTTTTTCTAAACGGCCCTCTACATAGGTTTCCTTTTCAAAAACTTTTTGGGAAATTTCTTCCTTGTCCCAGACTTGATTGCCAGGATTATCATTTATTTCCAGCAATACATCAAGTAATATAGGGCAATATGCCTTAAACTTGCCCGAATTGAAGTAATCCACTTTAGCCAGTTGTCTGGCTAAAGCACGTTCTTCGTGGTTAAGGGTACGGATCAACTCTACCAATTGACTGTCTTCCATGGCACGTGGAGAATACTTTGAAAAAAATGTTATTTTTTTTGAACCACCAAAGGAAAAACCTTTGCATCAAAATACATTCATTCACACATCAAAACAACTTGATTATGGCAAAAATGAAACTTTTGGGACTGTTTTTCTTGTTTTTTAATTTTTTGATCGCCAACGTGACGCCACTTTTGGCAACCAACAAACTGGAGAATCACCTGGTAGAGCAATGTGATTTACCAGCCCCTGACAGCTTTAGAATCACTGAGGTAGGAGGAGATTTTATAAATCTTGCCTGGAAACCTATCTTCCCAGGTGCTGTGCACCAGTTGATTGTCATGGAAAGCGATGGTGCAGGCGGATATGTTACCATTTTGGTTGAAAACCAAGTTACAGGAGATACCTACACAGCCGATAATTTACTGCCTGGAACGGGTTATCGCTTTGTAATGGCAACAAAATGTACGTCTGGTGATCCAAGTGAGGTTAAGACGATTTTTGATGGGATAACATTAATTGTGGATTTGGTGATAAGTGGAAGAAAGCCTGTTAATCCTAATCCTGTGTCTAACTGTGATTTTATACCAACAAGCTTTAATTGGGCTGGATTTAATATAAAATCACCAAATGGAGACTTCCAAGTTGATAATTTTTTTGAATTGAAAAGACAAGTTCTGGGAACTAGTAATAATTTTGAAATAAGAACCCATGGTGCAAGATATTCATTAGATGGGGACTTATTTGCTGTAAATGATGATGGATTATGGCCTAAATGTTATCAGCCAATTATTCCTCTTCAGGACAACCGGTTTAGAGTTGATAAGCAACTTTCAAATGGGGCTATTGAAAGGATAGGCTATGTTGACATTTTTTACAAACCGATTACAGCAAGCTATTATGTGTGTCCAGATTATTTAGATCCAGACTTACCTTGGAATCTAAATTATGAATTTATGCCTATTATTGCGCACAAGGTTGCACCACCAGAAGATTGTGCTTCGCCTCGACCTAGTAGGGAAACATTTTCAGATTGTTTAACCTTTAAATTCGATAACCCATTTAATATTAACTTAAAAGTTTGGCAAGAATCCCCAGATCTTTTGACGAGTGGTATAATAAGCTTGTATAGTATAACTGGAGAATTGATTTTTTTAGAACCTTTTGATGGTAATAATACAAGTTTTAATTTTCCAACAAATGATTTAATTTCGGGTGTTTATATACTTGTCATTGAGTCAACTTTAGGTGTAAGAGTAGAAAAGTTGATTAAAACTAAAAATGATTGATAATATGAAAAAGCAATACTTAATATTATCTTTGTATGCATCCTTGCTATTTTGCCCTATTATTAATTTGATAGGTCAACCAGCTATCCAATGGCAACGTTGTTTTGGCGGCAACGATGCAGATGAAGCAGTTTCTGTGGAGCAAACAATGGATGGTGGGTATATTGTTGCAGGAAGTTCCAGTTCTACTGACGGTGATGT
>DLXL01000475.1 GCA_003448025.1 Saprospirales bacterium
GACAAACACCACTTTGAGCACGCTGCGGATGTTTGTGATCGGTTCGTCTTCAACGGCTACGATATCGGCGAGTTTGCCGGGTTCGAGGCTGCCAATTTTATCCGTCATTTTGAGCATGGTGGCGGCGTCTATGGTGGCAGAGCGCAGGATATCGGCGTTTTTCATGCCGGCCTCTGCCATGAGTACAAATTCGAGGTTGTTGGAACCATGCGGGCACACGCCGGCATCTGTACCAAACGCAATTTTTACGCCTTTTTTATAGGCTTTCCCGGCTGTTGCTTTTAGCTGCGGACAAATTTCCAGACCTTTTTTGCGCACCAATTCCGGGAAAAATCCCTTGGCGTACATGGCGCTGTCGGCCACCGCTTGTCCGGCTGTAAGCGTGGGTACGAGCCAGGTGCCGTGTTTGATCATGGCTTCCATGGTGGCTTCGCTCATAAAAGTGCCGTGCTCAATACTCACCACACCGGCTTCCACGGCACGGCGCATGCCTTCGTCGCCGTGCGCATGCGCGGCTACATCCATGCCAAGATCGCGGGCTGTTTGTACTATAGTTGCGAGTTCATCTTCGGCATAATGTGGCAAGCTGCCGTCGCGCGCGAGCGAGAGCACCCCTCCGGTGGCGCAAACTTTGATACAATCCGAGCCCTTTTTAAACTGTTCCCGCACGGCAGCCCTGCATTCATCTGGTCCGTCGGCCATGCCCATTTCTGGCCCCGGCGGGTCAAATAAATCCCAACGCGCCCCGGTGGTATGGTCGCTGTGTCCACCCGTAATGCTCAGTGACCGCCCGGCAGTGATGATCCGCGGACCGATAGCCCAGCCGTTGTTGATGGCATTGCGCAATCCGATGTTGACCCCCGTACCCCCTAAATCCCGCACAGTGGTGAATCCTGCGTTTAGGGTGCGCCGGGCATACACTGCCGCTCTAAACGCAATGTCCGCCGGGTTCAGGACGTATTTTTCGGTGTATGATTGCCGACTTTGTTCCCATTCCAGGTGCACGTGGCAGTCAATCAAACCCGGAAGCACTGTTTTGTTTTTCAGGTCAACCAGCTCCGCACCCTTCGGCGCCGGGGTAAAACCAGGCTCTATCCGTGCAATTTTATTGCCTTCCACCACAATGGTTGCATTGGCCATAGCTTCGCCTTTCATCGGCAGTATGCGCCCACAATGCAGGTAAGTGGTTTGAGCATCGAGTGGAAAAATCAGGAAAAACAGGGTAACGAGAAGTAAATAGCGCATGTGCAGGGAAAGTAAGTGGCAAATTTAGATAAAATCCCATGGTTATGAGGGTTCACTATTGTTCAGAGAGTATCCACCACTAAGCCACTAAGGACACCAAATTTCAGTGTCCTTAGTGGCTTAGTGGTAATCCACCCTCTTAACCTTCTTAGATTTCTTCCAAATTAGCCTCCCCCAAACTGCTTTACAAGTATATGACATTGACGCGGAGGCGTCCGGATACTTTTGCCATACTTTTTTCGCAACCTGACCGAAACCCTGTGCCATTCGACCATGTTAGACGGCTTTCATATATTGACCTTAACACACCGCGATGCTCCGCTTGAAACGCTGGCACATGCCGTTGTGCCCGGCGAGAACACCGAAGTTGTGCTGCAGCAACTGAAAAATGCATTGGGTTGGGAGGAATTGTTTTATCTGGCTACCTGTAACCGCGTTACCTATGTTTTTTATTCCCAGCAACCAGTTTCTGAACACCTTCCCATGGAAGTGCTTCAACAGGTGCGGCCTGAACTTACCGAAGAAACGGTACGGGAAACGGCCTCCCGCATGCGGTTAATGCATGGCAACGAAGCCGTTACCCACCTGCTGGAAGTAGCTGCTTCCATGGATAGTCTGGTTGTTGGCGAACGTGAAATTATCCGTCAGTTGCGCCAGGCTTTTGATCAGAGTCGCCACTGGCATCTTACTGGCGACCATCTTCGTCTGCTCATGGGTTTTACCATTGAAACGGCCAAGGAAATTTACACCCATACAGGTATTGGTCGCAAAGCATTGAGTGTGGTAGCGTTGGCGTTTGGTGAAATGCAGAAAACCCAGTTACGTCCGGATGCACGTTTGCTGTTGGTTGGGGCTGGCGAAACCAATGCGCTCTATGCCAAATTCCTGGTAAAAGCTGGCTATAAAAACGTGACGGTCTTCAATCGCACGTTCGAAAAAGCGCAATCAATCGCTTCGGCAAATAACTGGCGCGCTTTGTCGCTGGACGAACTTGCCTTTTACTCGGAAGGTTTCGATGCGCTTGTAGTATGCACCGGTGCAACCTCCGCTATTATCACTCCGGATGTTTATCGCAAACTGTTGGCCGGTGAAACCGGAAAAAAAGTAGTAGTGGATTTGTCTGTTCCACATAATGTATCCCGGGAAACAACCTTGGAATTCCCGTTAACATACATAGAAATTGAAGGACTTAAAGAAACGGCGAATCAAAATCTAGCTTACAGGGAGCAAGAGCGCGAAAAAGCCGCAAGCCTTATTCAGGAACGTATCTATGATTTCCGTGACCGGTGGCATGAGCGACAAATAGAACGCGCGCTGGCTCATATTCCGGAGGAGGTGAAAGCCGTAAAGGATCGTGCTGTGAATGAGGTATACGGCAAAGAATTTGCCCAACTTGATCCTGAAGCCCGGGATCTGGTGCTGCGCATGCTGGGATACATGGAAAAAAAATGCGTGGCCATTCCCATTAAAGCCGCAAAAGATATTGCCCTCCGCGGGAAAAAGCAGACAAAAAGGATACCTTTGTCTGCATGAGACAACTCCATTTTCTGCTCCTCTTATTTCCCTTTTGCCTTTCCGCACAAGGAGGGTTTGTATCCTCAAATCTTCCTATTATACTGATCCATACCAACGGGCAGAGTATTCCGGATGAGCCCAAAATAGATGCGGTGATGCAGATCATCGACAATGGTCCGGGGCAACTCAACAACATCAACGACGCACCCAATCATTTTAATGGTACCATTGGCATTGAGCAGCGTGGCAGCACCTCCAATTTTTTCTCCGACAAAAAGCCTTATTCTATTGAAACCCGGGATGCATCCGGAGAGGATATGGATTTCCCCTTGTTAGGAATGCCTGCAGAATCAGATTGGGCCTTATTAGCGCCATTCAATGATAAAACCCTGATCCGGGAGGCTTTGATTTTTCAACTTTCAAGAGAAATTATGCCCTGGGCGCCACGTACCCGATTGGTAGAACTGTTCCTGAACGGACAATATGAGGGTGTTTATATGGTCACTGAAAAGATCAAAAGAGATAAGGACCGGGTAGATATTGCCAAACTCAAAGCCACGGATCTGGCCGGAGACTCGCTCACCGGCGGATATATCCTGAAGTTGGATAAGACTACCGGCGCACCCAATGAAGGATGGATCTCTCCATTCCCATCCCAACCGGGAGGCTGGCAAACAACCCTTTGGCAGGTTGAATACCCTAAGCCTGCCGACTTGCAATCGGAGCAAAAAGACTATATCCAGCAATGGATCACCGGGTTTGAATCGGTTATGAACGGCCCTGATTTTGCACATCCGGATAATGGGTATTCCAAATATATTGATGTGCCTTCCTTCCTGGATTTTACGTTGATTAATGAAATGGCCAAATGTGTGGATGCATATCGTATCAGCACGTTTTTATACAAAGATAAAGACAGTAATGATCCATATTTGCATGCCGGACCCGTTTGGGATTTCAATATTGCCCTCGGCAATGCCGGGTATTGTACGGCGGAAAATCCGGAAGGCTGGATCATAGATTTCAATCAGTTCTGCCCGGGCGATAACTGGGTGGTTCCATACTGGTGGCCTCGCATGTGGGAAGATCCATTGTATCGGACGCAGTTAAAACAGCGTTGGGCAACCCTTCGTGCAGGACCTCTGTCTGATACAAACATATTTGGGAAGCTGGATTCGCTTACCCAATTGCTGAATGAGGCACAGGTGCGCAATTTTGAACGCTGGCCGGTGCTTTACACCTGGCAATGGCCCAATGTGTATTGTTGCGGTTCCTATGAAGAGCATGTAGCTTTTATGCGTAACTGGCTTAAAGCCCGACTGGAATGGATGGATGCCAACGCCAAAACATTGGTGACATTTGAAACGCCGGGATCATTGAAAGAAACGGAGGTGTTCCCCAATCCGTCGGCAGATTTCATTTATTTTACACTGCCAGAATATTCCTATAGCCAGGCAGATCTCCGTATTTTTGACCTGAACGGACGCTTGATGGAACAGGTACAGATGGTATCAAATACCTCATTGTTCACCTACGATGCCCGTCGTTTGCCAGCCGGCCTGTTTGGATTCCAGATCATCCAGGAGGGCAGGGTGGTAAAAAGCGGAAAAATAAGCCATATCCCATGACCGACATTGCCGTCATAGGGGGCGGCGCCGCAGGTTTTTTTGCGGCCATCACTGCCGCAGAATCCAATCCGGATTGCAGGATAACCATTTTTGAGCGCGGCAAAAACGTGCTGGAAAAAGTGCGCATCAGTGGTGGAGGCCGCTGTAATGTAACGCACGCCTGTTTTGATGCCCGGGAACTGGTCAAGAACTACCCGAGAGGCAGTCGTGAACTGCTTGGCCCTTTTATGCAATTTGGCCCGGAACAAACCGTAGATTGGTTTGAAAAACGGGGCGTTGTGCTCAAAACCGAGGCAGATGGACGCATGTTCCCTGTTACCGACGATTCCCAGACCATTGTTGATTGCCTGGAGCGGGCAGCGTTTCGGGCGGGTGTTCAGGTGCGCACCAGCACAAGGGTGGATCAGATGGAGCCGCTGGCCGATGGATCCTGGCGCGTTGGCACGGAAGTATTCCATAAGGTTATGCTGGCCAGTGGCAGTAACCCCGCAATCTGGGAAAAACTCCGGTTGCTGGGTCATAACATTATTCCTCCGGTACCCAGTTTGTTTACCTTTAATACCAAAGATTCCCGCCTGCGTGACCTTTCAGGCGTATCTGTGCAGGATGTTTTATTGCGTATTCCAGGCACCAAATTATCCGCAAGAGGGCCACTGCTGATTACCCATTGGGGTTTAAGCGGACCGGCTGTGTTGCGGTTATCGGCCTGGGGCGCCCGCGATCTTTTTGCAATGGGGTATAAATTTCCGTTGGTGGTGAGTTTCACTGCGGATCAGCACCCTGACGAGGTCATGGGAATGATTCAAAAGGCCCGGATTGAATTTGGAAAAAAGCAGGTAGCCAATCTGCCTCTGGCTGCTATTCCAACCAGGTTGTGGCAGCACCTCACAGAAGCAGCAGGAGTTACCCAGGAGAAACGCTGGGCCGATCTTGGTAAAACAGCCTTGCAGGCTTTACACCAGCAGATAACGGCGGCAAATTTTTCCATCACCGGCAAAAGTACCTTTAAAGAGGAGTTTGTTACTGCCGGCGGGGTGTCGCTCAAAGAGCTGAATTTCAAATCTTTTGAAAGTAAGTTGTGTCCTAACTTATTCATGGCCGGTGAGGTGCTGGATATAGATGCGATCACCGGTGGATTTAATTTTCAGGCGGCCTGGACCGGTGGTCGACTGGCGGGTCTGGCCATGGCGCACGTGAGCGATTAGATTAATTGATCAAGGTGGGTTCAGAATACTTGGGAGAACGGACTCCTGCTTACTATTTATTTTGTTTGGCGCCTTTTTTCAAAATGATTTTAGAATATAATTGTTTTATTTTAGTTAAAACAAAAAGTTTTTCTAAAAAAATACATTCCGGACTTGCACAGGTTAAAAAAAAATGACACCTTTGTAGCTCTTTTGGGAAAGCGTCCCTTTATCATTAGTCAGGAGGTCGAGAAGGTCTTTAAGGCTAACTTTTCGGAGGGGTATCAATTTAAGTTTTCGTGGTTTAGCAAACAGCAACACATTAGTAGTCAGTGTTGCCTGAACACAGCACAGTCCCTGCTTTTTCGGCTTTACATTTTGTTGCCGGTAAAAGCTAATCAGTGTCTGCCTTTCGACTTTGTACGGTACGTACAGGAGCAAGCCTTTTACGGCCCTGATCATAACCTTGCCAACTGAGAACTAAGGATTTAAGTACATCACATTTAAAACAGCAAGCAGGATGACGCCACAACAACAATCCGCGCCGCTCAAAGTGGTTTTTAGAGGCCACCTTGAATTTGGTTCTCAACGAACCTACGAGATGGTATTGAAGCACTGGAACAACCGTGTGGAAAACTATTTCAGAGCAGATGTACTCTTCACTGCGGAGCAGGTATTCCATGAAGATGGCTACTCTCTGAATGTGCCTCAGCAAACGCTGATGAGCACACAAAAGCGCTATCGCAGTACAACAGCCCTGCTGTATGAAGTTGCCCAATTTGCACTTGCCGGGAATGTTGGCGCCTGGTGGGTACAAAACGGCAAAGTGCTGGATCAACACCTGATCGAGCCAAAGTCAGACAAGGTGGCAGTGTCTGAGTTTTTGCGCGGCAGGGAACTGGTGCAACAAGGAGGCATGGAACAGGCCTCGGAGGCCCTTACAAATGCCATTGAAAAATACTCGCGTCATGCATTGGCGTACGAACGCCGGGGGTATGTGAACTATAAGTTGACTAATTACAACGATGCGCACTACGATTTTTCCAAAAGTATTGCCATTTATGCCCACAATCCGGAGCCGTTTTACGGTCGCGGCAAGGTATATATGTTGAGAAATGATTGGGAAAATGCTATTTTGGACTTTCAGGCTACCATCGAACGGTCGTTGGCGGTACAGCCTATTTACTGGCTGGCGCGCATGCGCAGGGCAGAATCCTTTTTTCATCTCAAACGTTACGCAGAGGCCATCCCAGATCTCAAGTTTTTCCTTCAGCGCTCCTTCGCTGAAAATGACCCTAACTTCCGTCTTCGCTCCAAAGCAGAGTTCCTCATGTCGGAATGTGAAAAATTGAAGTAAACGGCCTAGGGTTGACGGATTGGCTTACTTAACTGTTACTTTTTAATAAAAACAGGTTTGTTATCTCACCAAGATGGCAAACCTGTTTTTATTCCACCGTCCATCCCGAGTACTCGGGACCACCGTCCACCGTCTACGTTACTGACCTCAGGAACACCCAGGTGCCCAATATTTCAAGAAGCAGCAGGATAACTGCTACTGCTATACACCAATGAAAATAATCGGTGGTACGGCGTATGGTACTCACCTCGATTTTGGTTTTTTCCAGTCGGTCTATTTCTCCATAAATAAATTCCAGATCTCGTTCTGACCGTGCCCGGTAAAATCTGCCTCCGGTGGTTGCAGCCATTTCTTCCAGGAGTTGTGTGTCAAATCGCATGTACCGAGGTGCAAAAGAATAGGAACCGTCCGGATTGCGTTGTGCAGGCGACATGACTACTCCTTCCGTGCCTATTCCCACGGTGTACACCCGGATACCCAATGTTTTGGCAATTTCTGCTGCCTGCATGGGCGCAATATATCCGGCATTGTTTTCACCATCTGTAATCAGCACTACGATTTTGGTTTTGGAAGGGCTGTCTTTTAGCCGGTTTACGGCGGTGGCTAGTCCCATGCCAATTGCAGTGCCATCTTCCAGTCGGCCCACTGTGAGCTCGTTAATGAAGGATTTTACTACTTTTTTATCAATGGTGAGCGGACACTGGGTGAATGCTTCAGCGGAGAAAGCCACCAGCCCGATGCGGTCATGCGGGCGTTTTTCCACAAAATCAGCAGCAACCTGTTTGGAAACGACAAGTCTGTTCGGTTCAAAATCTTTGCTTAACATGGAAGGAGATATGTCCATACTAAGCACAATATCCAGCGCATCAGCTTTAATTTTTTCTTCATTCCAATTGCGCTGCGGCCGAGCCATGGCTAGTATCAGAAAGGTCAATGCCAGCCAGCGTAACCAGATCCATTTGCTCCGGACTTTAGATTTCCACCCCAGGCCGTAGTCTGCTGTGCCGGCTTGTGGCATACGCATGGCATGGGGCTTTTGTCCCCGACGGATAAACCAGGCCAATGGAAGCAGCAATAGTAGCCAAAGAGGAGCAGCTAGGGTCATTGTGGATTCGTTTCGGGATTATCAAGGATGATGGGCTGCGTATCCAATACCAGCTGACGGGCCAGGGAAAAGGAGGATTCGTAAAATGACTTTTCCGGAATGCTTCGGGCAAATTTGGCCAGGTCAGCCTCTTCCAGCAATTGCTGCAACGGGGCGATTAAAGAGTTTGGGAATTCCAGTCCCTGAAGGGCTTGAACGGTTTCCTGGGTAGTGGATTCCAGTGCAGGCACCTCGAAACGCTTCTCCAGGTATTCGCGGAGAATATCGGTAAGTTCTGCATAATGTTCTTTGACCTGACCGGTGGCGATCCAATTTTTTTGCTTCAGCGCATCCAGTTTTTTAAGGGCCAGTTCATGTGGCGGAAGTGCTATTGACCTGCTCAGGAGCCGCGCTTTTTGTCGCTTCAATGTGAGGAAGTAAAGGAGCCATAACAGAGCCATTACTGCCAAAATACCTATTACCCAGGGCAGGTAATCAGTCCAGTCTGAGGCCTCCCGGTGAATATCCTTAATAGGCGCCATATCGTTCAGATCGTCAGGTGAAGGGGTTGCTTTTACCACCAAATCCAGGGTGTTGGTCTGGAGCGTATCGCCATTCCGCAAGGGAATGTTCAGAGCGGGCAATAAAAGCGTATCTTCATTAAAAAACAACACGGTTAACGTCTTGGAGAAATGGCCTTTTTCGTCGGCAATCCAGTTGCTTTGTTCCACGATATTTTCAAAGGGAAGTATGTTTTCCCAGCCGCTGAACTTAAGGGAGTCTGAAGGTTTTCCCAGGTGGGAAGGGTAGCGAAGAAACAGGTTGAGTGGGTTGCCGGTTTCACATAGCTGCTATCGGCTGTAAGGATAACCTGTGCCTGATTGGGCAAAACAGTCAGGTAAAAGATGATCAAGAGAATACAGCTAAGCCTTGTTTTACTCATTTTTTAGCTCTTTTTTCAAAAAAGTGGAGTAAAGCAGAGGCGTATGATGCTGAGGTTTGGAGGCTCAGGAAATCAGCGCCGGCGCTGCGAAATGCTGCCATAGCGGCGGTTTTGTTTGCATCAAATTTTTGGGTCCAGGCAGCACGAAAAGCCGGATTGGAGGTGTCCAGCCAGGTCATTTGGCCAGTTTCTGCATCGCGCGTGTGAAGCATACCTACATTTGGCAGTTCCCGTTCCCGATCATCCCAGCAATGGATGCCCACGCAATCGTGCTTTTGTGCCAGCGTGCGTAACACAACGTCATAACCGGTAGCCTGAAAGTCAGACAACAAAAAGCATACACTTATCTTTTTCAGGACGTTGCGGATAAATTGAACAGCAGCTCCCAGATCTGTTCCACGTTCGGCAGGCTGAACATTCAACAGTTCCCGAATGATGCGGAGGGTGTGTTGCCGGCCTTTTTTGGGAGGTATGTAAAGTTCGGGCTGGTCGGAAAAAAGCAGCAGCCCTACTTTATCGTTATTGGAGTCGGCACTGAAAGCCAGCAATGCACAAATTTCGGTCAGCAACTCTTGTTTCCACTGGCCGGTGGTGCCGAAAAAGGATGAGCCGCTAATGTCAACCATCAGCATGACAGTAAGTTCCCTTTCTTCTTCAAAAATTTTGATGTGCGGCTCGCCCGTACGAGCAGTTACGTTCCAGTCGATATCGCGGATATCGTCGCCAAACTGATATTGCCGTACTTCACTGAACGACATACCGCGTCCCCTAAAGGCACTATGGTAACCTCCGGTAAACAGGTTGCGTGTTATCCTGCGGGTTTTGATCTCAATCTTGCGGACTTTTTTAATCAGTTCTTCCATACAGGGAGCCGGACCGCCGTTGAGTCTGGCATTTATTTCAAAATCAGGTTGGAATCAATCCCTGTTTCGCCCGAAACCAGGGTTTTGCCATCCCTCGCCCAACTGTAGATACCGCCCGCCAGCTCGTAGATCCTTACAAATCCCAGCTCTTTCATTTTATCAGCAGCTTGCAGACTTACCGTGCTCGACATATCATAGACGATTACCGGGGTCTGTTTGTTTAATTGCTGGATGCGGCGATCAAAATCTGGTGCAGAGGCATCGCAATTGATAGATCTGAAAATATGGCTGGTACGGTACTCCAGTTCCGTACGTACATCTACTACCGGGATATTGGGATCCAATCGTTTTAAGGAATCAATTTCTTTAGGCCATACCCGCATAATGGTAGAATCCTGAAGCGCTCCGGCCAGACCGGTCATTTTTTGAGACTCCGGCATATTTTGACAAGAAAAAATGGCAAAAGTTGCGGCAAAGGCAAAAAATAGATAACGCATTGGAGTAAAAGTTAACAGAATACATCATTTGGCCGAGATCTAAGTGGAGCATCCCACTGAGCATGAGGTGCTCCACTTAGAAATCAAGACATTTCAGGTTATTGATTTTTATCGTTATTGTCTGGTTTTTCTTTGGGCTTTTGAGGTCCTCCTCCCTGGTTTTTATTGGGATTGGGTGGCCTTTGATCCTGCTTTGGCCGGTCGCCCTGGGGTTTTTGATCCGGACGGTTCTGAGGGGGGCGGTTGGGATTAGGCTTGCCTTGCGGCGGACGGTTGCCTTGTCCTCCCCCCTGTTGATGGCCAGGCCGGTCGTTTCGGCGTGGAGGAGGTCCCTGGCGTTTACCTTGCAGAGCATCGTTTTGTGCTGCTTTTTCCACTGCAGCTGCTGCAGATTGAGAGCGGTCGCGATTTTTGCTGCGTTTTTTCTTGCGTTTATTGCGTTTTTCGATGGGCAGCTGAATCACATCATGCACGTTTTCGAAATCTGGTTCTGCCTCTTCGGGCTCTTCCACATCAAGCGCCGGAGCCATAGCCAGAATGTCCTCCAGGCTGCCGGGAAGCTTGCCTGATTTGATCATTTCAATCGCCTCCCAAATCTGGTCTACATGAATAGGATAGAGTTTGCCCCGATCCTCCGCGTAGGTATAGAACATCAGGCGTTTGAATACATCTGTTTTGATCAGAATAGCCAGTCCAGCCTGGGTTTTAAGGCGCTCGGCGCGATCCGGGAAATCTTCCAGGGCATCGATATAGGTGTCTAACTCGTAGTTGAGACAACATTTCAGCCTGCCGCACATGCCACTGAGTTTGGTCTGGTTAATGGCCAAATTCTGATAACGTGCCGCGGCAGTATTTACGCTTTTAAATTCGGTAAGCCAGGTAGAGCAGCACAATTCACGGCCACAGTTCCCCAATCCGCCGATACGTGCGGATTCCTGCCGTGCACCGATTTGGCGCATTTCCACTTTTACCTTGAAATCCCGTGCATAATGGCGAATAAGTTCGCGAAAATCTACCCGGCCATCGGCAGTATAATAGAAGGTGCATTTCCGGCCGTCGCCCTGAAATTCCACATCACCGATTTTCATGTTAAGATCCAGCGATCGGGCAATGGCCCGGGCATGAATGAGAATATCACGCTCTTCTTTACGCACTTCATCCAGTCGTTCTACATCGCGTTCATGCGCTTTGCGAACTACCTGACTCAGGCGTGCGTCGGGGCGCACCCGCTTGCGTTTCATCTGCATGCGCACCAGCTCGCCGGTGAGGGAAACTTTACCCACGTCAAAGCCGCCGGAAGCAGACTCCACTACCACCCAGTCGCCCGTGGTGGCGCGGGTATGCTGCGGATTCTTGAAGAATTCCTTGCGCGATCCGTTTTTAAAACTCACCTCAACCACGTCAAACGGGCGCGGATCTGAAATTCCCTGAGCCGCGATCCAATCATATGTATTGTGGCGGTTGCATCCGCCTGAGGCGCATCCGCCATTAGAGCGGCAGCCGCTTACGCTATCTTTCCCTGTTGAACAGGAGCATCCTATACATCCCATGTTTTGTTTTTGGAATTGAAGAACTTTGAGGAGCAAAAGTAACAAGGCTCCGGGCAAATTCTTCCCTTTTTGGAAATTGCCTTACAGCAGCAGCAAGAAAAGTCCGCTAACGATACAAATTCCGGCGGTTATGGCAAAGTATCGCTGCAAATTCGGGCGAAAAAGGCGCATTACACCACCTATTAAAATGCTGGGAATGGCCATACCCAGTAGAATACCTCCATATACTTTTTGGCCCATTTTGCCATCGTTGAACTGATGAGCCACAAAATATTGAGCTATTCCCACCATCAGAGTCAACAGGAGTACCAGGCTCATTCTTTTCCAGGAAAATCGGGTTTCTTCCATCGTTTGTCAGGATTTCATGATCCGATGCATCCGGATAGAGGTGTCCAGAAACAGGATCTTGGGGTTTGCGTTGCGTTCTATGTAGTACACGTTGTCGTTAATGATTGCTGCGATTTGGACAAGCTTGTCAAAATCAAGCACCTTAGCCATGTTTTGGGCAGTAGCCAGTTCGTCGGGGCGTAACCGAAGATGTGTGCTTCCGGTGCTGATGAGCGACAGCATTTCGCGCAAAAAATGAAGCCCGTACTGTAAGAATTGTTTTTGGTTTTCACGTCCCAAACGGGCAAATTCCTCGGTCCAGCGCACCATTTCCACGGCGTGTCCGCGCCAGCATTTCCGGAGCCAATCAAGCAATAACTGGGCATCGTCGTTAGCCGGAGTATCTGCCAGACTAAGTGCCGCGCCAAAATCGCCACCGCTCAAAAAAGCAATCTGGCGGGCGCGTTCAGGGTTCAGGCCGCGTTGAGCTATGAGTCCCTGCATCACTTCATCATCAGAGATTGGATCCAGCTTGACCAATTGGCAGCGGGATAAAATGGTGTTCAGGATCAGGTCCTGATTTTCTGCTACCAGTAAAAAAATGGTCTGCTCCGGTGGTTCTTCTATGAGTTTTAACAATCGGTTACCTTCTTTACCCAGGTATTCCGGCATCCACATGATGAGGATTTTATACCTGCCTTCAAAGGCTTTAAGGCTTAGTTTTTTCAGAATGGCGTTACATTCTTCCTTGTTGATATTGCCTTGTTTGTTCTCTGCGCCCAGCCGCTGTAGCCAGCTATTGGCATCAGCATAGGGGGTTTCCGCCAGAAAAGCGCGCCATTCTTTAAGAAAATCGGTGCTTACGGCATTGGTGCCAACGGTTGGAAAAGAAAAATGAATATCGGGGTGGATGTACTGGGCCGCTTTCCGGCAGGCAGCACATTCTCCGCAGGCTTCAACGTGTTCCGGAGCCTCTTGAAAAACGGGCTCTGCCGGACCAAACAAACCACCATCGTCGGCATCAGGAGGGCCGCCGGCTTTTTCACATTGAAGTAATTGGGCAAAAGCGGTGGCCATGGCAAGGCCCCCACCACCGGTAGTGGACAAAAAGAGCAGTGCATGTGGCACTCTGCCACCTGCCGCCAGTGCGCTCAAAAAATCCTTGGTCCGTTGTTGCCCGACGATGTGTTGCATAGCGGGGCGAAGATAAGAGATGGAAGGGTTTGAAGGGTTTGAATTGTTTGATGGGTTTGAATTGTTTGATGGGTTTGAATTGTTTGATGGGTTTGA
>DLXL01000383.1:0-3459 GCA_003448025.1 Saprospirales bacterium
CCCCCGCCCACTCCCCCCCCCCCCCCCCCCCCCCCCCCCCCTCACACTCTTTTATAAATTCAACGTCGCCCTCCTGTTCTTAGTCTGTTTCCGTCCACGACGCTCTTGCGATCTGGCCATCACAGAGTTCGGGTGCGCCGGGGAAAATAGCGGGATTATCGTCTGAGCAGTCGCCAGCACAGAGGCTCTGGCCGTCGCCGTCGGAATCCTGGAGGGTAGCGCAACTACATAGCAACGCCATATCGGCATCGCTAAATGGTGCGTAGGAATTATTTACATCCTGATTTACCGGATGGCTGGCGGTTCGGCCATCGCATTCCAGCAGTTTGTTGTCGTAATAGTTTGTAAGACGGTAATGCACGCCGTTGTTACAGTTGCCGGTTTCGTTGTACACAATCACATCGCCGCCAACTTCTACGGTGCCGGAAAGCTTGTAGTTGTATACCCGGGCGCGCATGCCAATCAGGGCATTTTGCGACATGGTCACATTTTCTGCAAATCCTTGTCTACGGATAATGGCGTTTCCGCTGTAGGTGCCAGTGTTCACAAAGGCATTGTCCTGCACTTTCACTTGTCCGCTCATGGTGGCATTGCGCACCAGGGCGGTGTTTTCAATCCGCACATTGCCACTGAGGTTTGCGTTGCCGAGTACAATGGCTGAAGGGCCCACATAGACCGAGGCGGCCACGGTGGCGCTATTTTGTACCCAGCCTCCGCCGTTGCTGTGCAAGTGACCGTTGTTTTTAAGTTGGCTGCGGAAATTGGCTGGCGCCTGATGGCCCTCCGGTGCGGCCCCGCTGATGGTGAGCTCGTAAGGGTGGCGGAAATGTTTGGGGTAGCCCTTCCAGGTATCGTTGCTGGTGTTGGTGGTAATAGCATCGTTTGGAGCGCCCATTACCACGAAGTAGCATTTGGTTTCGTTAGCTTCCAGCTGGAAGGAAATTTCTGATGTATTGTCTTTGTAGGTTGGACTGTACCGACTCACGGTGCCATCCGGTTTTTCAGCCACAAAACCGTACCGCCAGCCGGTGTGTGTATTAGCCTCTGTATGGCCTTTGAATTTGATACGGATAAAGCAGCTGTCGGGGTGCCGGTGAAGCGGAATGATATTGTAGGCAAATTCTTCCGGCGCCAGTTCAATGGGCACTTCGTAGCGGTTGCCATTGATTTTTCGCAGTATGGTATGGGTAGACTGGATGGATTGCAGGTTTCCGTTGAGGTCGCCCTGCCGGTATTGGCGGAGGAATTTGCCGAGGTTATGGTACGGGAAATCGAAAGTAGCCATCCGGCGGGCGTAGTGGTACAGGCTGTCGTTGAACCGCTCCTGTGTATAGCCCGACAGGCGTTTGTAGGTTTGCAGAGGGTACTCATAGCTGGTTGATTCGCGCCAGAGCCGGTTGATCATGTTGATGCCTTCCGAGGCCTGGATGGCAAACAGCAGGTGGTAGTTTTCGTAGGTGTTTTTCCAGTCGCCCCAGGTTTCTATGTGGTAATGATCCATGCCCCAGGCAGAAACGGCCCATGGGTAGAGCAGGTTTCGCATAAAATTGGCGTGGGTTTCCCAGAAAATGCCGGCGTTGAGCCACACCAGTCCCAAGCCGTTGTCAGCCCGGTAGTCGATGTTGCATTGGGCCTGCAGGCTGTGCGTCAGTTCATGCGCGGCCACACCTCCATCGTCCATGGCATTGGGGTGTACCCAAAAAGCGCCCACGACGCCATCGGCATCACCGCCGTTGGCCCAGCCCTGGGCGCCGTTAGAACCCCAGGTATTGTACATCACGATGGGAATTTTGTACTGGGCCAGGTTGGTGCCGGGTGCATCGTCAAGGAAGCCCAGGGTTTTGAACCGGGTGTAGATGTATTCCATCGTGTCCAGTATTCTGGCCGGGTTAAACTGCAAATCCGGGTCCGGGTAATTGGCCGGATTAGTGCCTACGGTATTGCCCCAGATGAGGATAAAGTTGGCACTTTGAGCGGTTTTGCTCCAGGTAAACTGAGCTCCGTTTACGTCGTTGGGGTTTTGGAGGTAATTGGGGATGTGTACGCTTTTTTGAGCGGTCACTTGGAGGGTGAAAATGAAACCAAAAAGTAAGGGTAACAGTCTTTTCATGGATCGCGGTGAGTGATTGCGGGGTGAAGATAATGGATTGTTTAGCTCACCGCGAAGTAATGGAAGGGCGCCAGGAAAAGATCAGCAGCGCATTGAGAGAAAGGTAAAAGCTTACAACCAGGCAGCAAAGGTTACCATCCCTGCCACCGAGTGTTTTACTCCTTTGCGGTCCAAACCCAAAAAATGGTGCCCGTTAATGCGGGCATCCAATTCCCAGCGGCCCCGACGCAACCCAGCCCCCAGGCTGACCCCGCTTTGGGAGGCAGGGCTGTAGTCTATTGGCCACCCATACGTACGCTTGGCATTGCCACCAGGTACTCCGAACAGCAAGCCGGCATTGATAAATGGTTTATTGGTTTTGGCGCCAAAATATCTGCGAAAAGAAAGGCAGGTCTGAATATAATTTTGAGTGATACGGGTAGGCACTGGCACATTGGTTTCATACGCCTGCTGATCATAAAAAAGCTCCAGAAGCATGGCCCGTTTCCCGTTTCTTCTCGGTAAGGTATAATGAATTCCAAGGCCGGCTTTGGGTTGAAAAAATGAATGTTGACCGCTATAAGGCCGGCTGTAATCAAACGATGTCTGATTATAGGTATAGGAGCCACCTAACCTGAATCCAATCAGTAATTTACCTTTTGTTTTTGTTTCTTTAAAGGTAAGGGCGCCCGGGCAGGGAGCAGTATTATAAGCTGTAACTATTTGAATAAAGGATCTTTCACCAGGGGGTAATTGCCGGATCTTATTGGCCAGCGCGGGGCAATCCAGCGTAGCACGCAATAAGGATGTCTGATATTTGGTATGCTGGCGGGTTGTTTGCTGGCTTTGATCCGTATAAAAAGAATGAAAAATTAATTCTTCCCAGGAGGTATCTGTCTGGATAAAAAAATGGGCTATACGGCTTTCATCTGTGTAACTATGCAAACTCAACTTGCCCTCCACCAAAGTACGCAAGAAAACAAGTTTCTTTTCCTGAAAGAAGGTATTGTTCTCAGATGGATCTTTCGAAAAAATAGCTACCCTGATTTCTTTACCCAGATACCGTTCTTCTTTTTGGGCATAAACGCGGAGTGATTGCACTTGAGCGGGTATCAATACCTGTTCCTGCGCATCTGCTGAACGTTTATACCTGATTTGATTGGGCATGATATTCCATTGGCCAAAAGCAATAAGGATATTGGATTGAGTGCCATCTGGCTGTGTCCAAAGTGCCGGAACAAACCCGGATTGTGCGTATAAGGAAACAGGAAAAATAGCTAAAACAAGCAGTATAATAGATCTCATCATGATAATTTATTCGAAAATTTGTACTTGAAGAGGGTGTCCGTAAAGTGTTTTTACCGCAGAGG
>DLXL01000383.1:3635-10449 GCA_003448025.1 Saprospirales bacterium
AAAATCAATCATTTAAACCTCTGCGTCTCCGCGCCTCTGCGGTAAAATTAGGCACCTTCAAACGCTGCCTTTGTGGCTTCGCGCCTTTGCGCCTTTGTGTCCCCCCCCCTTATCGCCTTTAGTTCAGCGAGAACTGCACCGTTACCCCGGAGTTCAACGTCGTGATCGGGAACGACTGCGACGTTTTTGGAACGGTTTTGCGGTAGTCTACAAACAAGCGTAATTTGAGACGCTTGTTGAGGGTGTATTCCACCTGCGGGTTCAAACTGATGGTGCGGGCGCCACGGGTAGGCTGCGCTTCGTTCGGACTGTCCAGGATATGGGCAATCGTGATATCGTCGCGAACCTCAAAGTCGAACTTAAAGGTCATATCGTTGGCTGTGGAACCACCGGTACCACCCGGAGGTGTTGGCGGAGCGGTCGGATCATTTTTCTTCTTGCTGTTCTTGCGCTTGGATTTGCTGCCTTTGGCCGGTGATTTCTTTTTACCCGTGAGGAACGGAATATTCACATTTTTCAAACGGTAGCCAAATCCGGCGGTATAGCCTGTACTGTTGGTTTCCGACAACTGGTAGTCTACGAACGACATGGACAAGGTGCGGGATTTTTTATAGTCCGCCTTGAAGGTCATTTCATTCTTCAATTTCACATCCAACCCGAAAAGGGGCTGGAATTGCTCATTGATCACTACTTGTGGAATTTCGAAACGGGCAGTATAGTTGTAATTCAGCGGGTCGATGCTGCGCGTACCACTTGGCCCATTAGTCAGGTTCTGCTCGTAGAAGATATCCGTGTTGTACTGATTTACGGTGAGGGTGTTTTTATACCCGTGGGAGATCTGTACGCTGGAGAAGAAATTCTTCAGTTTGCCTACTTTCGACAAGCCGTTGTACGTGAGTTTCCAGTTAGGCATAGGCATGGTTTTGAACACATCCATGTTCACTTTGCCTGGATCCTGTTTGGTGTATGCTGCCAGGAAAGCCGGAATCAGGACTTCCTGGTGGATACGGCCGTAACCCTTTTTATACCCCTCGTCGATAGCGTGCAGGGAGTCGGCAGGTATACCGTTTTCCCGTGCCAGACGCTCGGAAACCTGCGGACGAATGTTCTCGTACCTGCTGAACAATCCTGCAATATCCTTGTCAAACAAGGTATTAATTGAGAGGAACGAAATGGTATAGCTACCCAGATCGCGCGCGGCCCGGTGTTCGAAGTACACATTCATCGGGTCGAGGTTGAAGAAGGTGTCTTTGAACAATTCGGTGCTATTGCGGGTGTATTGCTTGTTGGCGTTCACCTCCAGGCGGAAATCAGTGAATGGCTCAATGGTTACGCCCAACTCCAGGTTTTGCGTGTAATTTTTCATCACCTGCTGGTTGAGTTCAGGGCGATGGGTAATGTTGCCTGCCGCAGCCAGCTTGTTCAGGTATGGCCTGTCGGCTTCCTGCAAACCCGTTACAAACGCCCAGCCCGGGGCGTCAAATCCTTCACTCAGACCCATCAGGCGTGTATCCGGGGTAAATCCGGGAATCACGTTGCTGCGGTTCTCAGAGTAGGTAAATCGGGCCTTGCGCACCAGCATGAGCGGGCGTATGGCAATGCGTTCTGCCAGAGTAGGCTGGCGATCTTCTTTCTTCTTGTCTTTTCCTTTTTTGTCTTTTCCTCCCGGATCCTTGCCTTTGCCGCCTGCATCGGGGTCGGATTTGCCGCCTGCTGCAGGGTCAGCGCCGGGAGCGCCCGGGCGGGTACGCGTTGGGCGACCGGTAACCGGATCAATGCCTCCAGGCAGCGGTGTGCCTCCAGCCGGGTTGATGCCGCCACCGGCCGGGTTGTTTTTATCCGGAGGAGGTGGAATGGTTGGGTCGTTGCGATCCATAGACGGCGTTGGCGCGCCATCCTTTCCTTTGCCGCCGCCACCTGAAACACCAGGGTCTTTTCCACCACCGGCGGGATCAGGAGAACTGCCAGGTTTGCCGCCTCCGCGGTCCGGATTTGGACTGGAATCATTTCCTCCTTTTCCACCCCGGTCTTTGCCGCCAGGCATGGAATTGCGTCCGCCACCGGCAGGCGCTTTGCCGGGTTTATTGATCTTGGCCAGGTACTTGCTTTTATTGTACAGCGTTTCAAAATTGAAATCGCCGTTGATCTGACGGGTATTGTTGTTTTGAATGGTGTTACCCAGGCTGCGGGAATTGCGATAGTCCTTGTAATCTCCGGCATCCAGATTCTGTAGCTTCAGCGACTGTGCCGTCCAGGTATAACCGGCCGTATACGAAGCTTTCATGTTGATGAAATCCAGCATCGGGATCTGCTTGAACGGCAGGGTCCAGTTCAGGCTACCGGTGTGGGAGTACAATTTCGGGCGACCCAGTTTTTTCAGATTAGTCAGGATAGAATCGCGGCGCTGTTCTTTGGTTACCAGGGCGCCTCCTTCTGTATACTCCAGAGGCTCATCAATGAGGCTGCGAGCATTGGCATCGAAGTTAAAGCGCAGTGCCTTGGTGATATCCCAACCCAGATCGTAGTTGCGATCCCAGGTAAACCGTCGATTGTGATAGGTATTCAGCGCTGGATCTTCGCCTGCAAAACGATACACTGTTATGCCGCGGAAACGCTCCATATTGGTATTAAACCCGTAGGTATTCGGTAGCGGATTGAAGTTGAACTCTGTGATAAACTTAAGGTATTTATCTTTTTTGATCAACTTCTTAAAGGGTGTGAAGGGCTTCAGTCCTGTGCCGTATTGCCAGTCCAGGCCACCCTTGTATTGGCGCTGCTCATCGTTCAGAATGAACGGCGTGCGTTTGTCCTGTTCATTATAGGCATAGGTTAAGCTGAAATTCTCGATATTCCATGGCAGCGGCACCTTACGGGCTTTGCCTTTGCGTTCAATGCGTACGTTGGTGAAGTTAAAGCCCTTCACCTCAGTCACATCCTGGGCACTTCTTTTCACCTCTTTGGATTCCTGAGGCGTGTCGGCATCGCGAATCTTGTCTTTTAATTTGATATCCAGATCGTAGGGATCGTATTCCGGGTTGCGGGTTACGTTGGAATACTGGGCGTAGAAAGGCAGTTTGATTCCGGATTTTTCCGGCAGGAATTTGCTCAATTCTATGTTGGTTGATACATCATATTGAATAACCTCTTCCCGCTGGCGTTGTGCCAGTTTCTCCTCAATACTACCCCAGCCAATGCCGGTGTAGTTGCCCGACATGGAGACATTTCCCAAATCGGCCAGTTTCATATCTACCCTGGCCTGCCCTGCGAAAGCCGCTTTTTCATTGAATCCGATCAGGCGCAACTCATTGAACCAGGCCTCAAAACAGTGGGGTTCCTGGTCAGGGTCGCTGTTGCGTACCCCAAGCATAATGCCCTTGACGTAACCCAGGTTGGGGTTGCCAAAAATCTTCACCCGTGCATCCGGATTGTTTGGGTCAAAGCCGACGTAAGCTTTGTCCAAAGGAGCATTAGGATCTGCGTTTCGTTGCTTTTTTATTTCCGTGAGCAATTCCAGCGGGAAGTCAAACTGGTTGAGCCATACTTCGTCTTTGTACTCCCGGCTATCCGGGTTGCCATTCAGAACGTTGGGGTCTGAAATTTTCATCGGCAACTCATATTCGTAATAGTTCCGGGTGTAGTCGGAACCCATACGGATAAACACCTTGAGGTCGCTGGTATCCAATTGCTCCTGCACTTCTTCGGCGTGCACAAACATTTTAATGGTTTTGAACTGGCGCAAGTCCATGTTCAGACTTTTGAAAATAGCGCGGGCATCGCAGTATTTGAGGCTGCAAACATTCATCGACAGCGATTGCTCATTCTGTAAAATGTCGGGGAATGCGCCTACGGATTGTTCCCGCTGAATACCGAACGGAATGGTGTAGTTGAAGGGTGTGCGGGCAGAGTTTTCTTCAATATTCACGGCATTCACATCAAACGGTATAGCATCCGGTTTGGGGGAGTCAATACCACAACCTGCCAGCTGCTGTTTGAAACGGCGCCATTGGTTGCGACCCAGTTCCAGGGTAGCAAAACGGAAGGTGGTGCGCTCGGTAAACCCCTTCCAGAACATCCGGATGAAACGAATGGAGCGGAAATCTTCAATGCCGCCAATAGATTTGCGATTCTTGTCGTCGAGTGGAACTTTGAAACGGTACCAGATGTATTCACGGCCATTTTTAGTAAAGGTCACCGTATTGGTGATATATTCTGCAATAGCCGGGTGATTTTCATCCAACACTTCCTGGCCGTTCAAAAAAGTTTTCTGAAGGTCAATTTTGTACCGAAAATACGCTTCCGTTTCGTTCAGGGAACGGTCGCGGTTGAGGTCTTCCTGGTCAGGGATATTGGTGCTGGAAGGGTTGAGGAAGTCGGCCTGATTGGCTGGGGAGTTTCCTTGTTGGTTGTTGAATTTGCGATAACGATTGAGCAAGCCCGGCCCGGCAGGCGCCTGAGGGAAGGAGGCGTCACGGAAATAAACGAAATCGTCGTTGGAAGGGTCGGCAGTTACTGCAGTTTTAAAATTAGGGGAGAGGTTTGGCGATGCCTGAATAGAAGCAAACCATTCTCCGATTTTACCTATGGTTTTTTCCTGCTCGTTGTCCATACCGTCCAGTCCGAGATCTTGTTCTGAACGACTTTCAACGTTGTTGTCGAACGCATTCACCACCGGCGCTTCAATTGGAACACGGCCCCAGGGAGAAACATCTACTGCTACATCATTGGTTCCGGTAGGCAGACCGTTTTCAAAGAATTGACGGCCGTCGCGCATAACGTCTTCAGAGATGGAACCCAGGTCGATATACATCTGACCGGCATCTGAAACCGTTTCGCCGTCGGTTTTGTCCATATAGGGGTTCAAAATCCAGAATTCAATGAATTCTACGTTGGCGGCTTCGAAGTCGTTGGTATTTACCTCTTTCATGAAACCGGCCCAGCGGGAAGCGGGGAGGTTCAGTTCTCCATTGGTATTTAAACCAGCCGAGTGGTTGTAACCGGTAGGAATCTCGAAGTTATACGGTCCACGTTCCCTCGGGAAAATGGTTACATCCAATGGCCGTAAACTGGATTGTTCAAAAGGAGTGAGCTGGCGATTCGGGAAGATGTCCTGAAACTGTATAAGAGAGGTATACGGATCAGATGCGTCCGGTTGGTCGCGGGCGCTGGGGTCTGAAATATACCAGGACAGGCCGGCCCGGTTGGCGCCGAGCGAAATGCCAGGATCCGGGTCTTTGTTTTCCGGAAACAAGTTATCATCTCCCTGCGGTACGGAGGCAATCACCCACTGGTTGAACTGATTGGTGAGCGGGATATTGGCGGTACTTCCTTCAAAATCGTCGATATATACCGTACCACCTTTGTCGCCGCCCTGGTTAACAGCCCGGTTGTGACCGGGTTTCAACAGCGCTACTTCTGCGGTAGCGGCAATGCTGGAGGGCTCTTTGGTTGAAATAAACGGCAATTTATCTACCAGCTTGGTGAGCCAGGGTGCATCTTTGGATATACTGAAATCCAGGCCATATATCTTATTATTGATGGGGTCATCACCAAAGTTCACCTTTTGGGTAAGCGGGCGTTCAAAGAGGTTCATGAACGTACCACCAATGGTCACGTCTTTATTGAAGGCATAATCAAAACGCGCGCCGATCATACTCCTGGCCTGGAATCCGAAGAACGTATTGTCTTCAAAGCTTACGTTTACACTTTGCCCGGACTGCAGGATAGCATCGTTCAGGATGCGTACCTTACCAATATTATAGTCAATGGAATAGTCAACACCTTCGCGCAGGGGCGTACCGCCTGCGGTTACGCGCACGGAGCCCGGCGGCAGATTGAAGGTGCCCAGGGAGATTTCGGAGGAGGTACTGGATTTGTACGACCCCCGCAGCATGAATCGGTTGAGCTGCTGGTATTCCCGGGCAACGAAGGAAGTACTGTCGTACAACTGTTGGTAAATCAGGCTGGTTCGAAGTGCTGTTTCCTGCGGCTGTGTGAGTGGTCCATTATTGGCTTCAGCGATCTTGTCAAACAGATCGCTACCAAACGGCTCCAGTACCGGGAACATAATACGGCCGGAGCGGAGATTGATGGTCAGGCCTGGTACGAAGTCGAAAATACCGTCGGCGCCGGGGTCGCCCTGCAGGTTGAGGTTATCCAGACCGAATACCTGGAGCAGGGGGCGGGCCTTTAAACCATCCGGAATCAGAGGGCCGTCCAGGAATCGTTTTTGGCCTTTACCCGGATCTTCGTAAAACACATCAAAACGGAATTCCTGCGGATCCACGTTAGCGGTACCCACGGCGTAGATGTTTTTCATCATCAGGTCCCAGATTGGGTAACGCACGTTGGCCGTGGTGCTCTTCAACATTTTGAGGAAGAGAACGTTGGTTTTCAGGGTATCAATGGAGCTTTTCTTGGGCACCTCGTCAGAAAATTCCCCGATTTTGTACGGGATACCATTATAGGTGTAAGACAGCGCCACACCTACCACCTGGTCGGGCTGTACGTTGAGGTTGATGCTGAGGAAGCCGAGTTGTTCGTTGTAGGTGAATTCCTGTGGAGACAGCAGGCGGGCATTCATTTTTTCGAAATCCCGGATCTGTTTCAGGCCGAAATCAGAGCTGTTGAGCCGGCTAACTACCCGGTCGCTGAAACGCAGTGTGGAGTCTTGTGCCAACTCATCCAGGATTTTACCGTACAATCCGTTACTTTGGTTGGCTGGCAGGCCCTTTCCTTTAATATCCATGGGAGGCACCACGGTTTTCCACTGCGTATTGCAGGAATCCGGTTCAGCCAGGTCTGCCAGCGGGAGTAC
>DLXL01000090.1 GCA_003448025.1 Saprospirales bacterium
AAACATTGCCTGGGGGGTTACCAATGTAAGTCATGATGTTTCAGATTGGTACAAAATACAGTGGACAGATGCAAGCCGAAACAAATACCAATTGGACAATGAAGTAAAAACGGTTCAATTGAGATACGAGGAAATCAAAGTAAAGGGCCAACCATCCTTCCGTGATACGGTTCGATACACCGTCCTTGGCCCGGTAACCTATGATTTCGAACCGGAAAACCCACTTAAAGATTGTGCATTGAGATGGATCGCACATGATGTCCCGGAAAACAGTGCTTTCGACGTATTTCTGGGTCTGGATGCTGGCAAAAACTACGAGGACTATAAAAATGCTATACCTGGTTTTGACTCCCCGGCACAGAATTTCATATTTGCTTCTAAATCAGGTGACATTGCCATTCAGCCACAGGGTAAATACCCCGTACGAGGTCAGCAGCAAGGGCGATTTGTTCAGAAAGGTGACCGGTGGGCTAATGCCTGGCATTCTTTCATACCTGCGGCACTTGTTCCAAGCATGAAAAACCCAAGCAGAGGATTTGTTTTCTCTGCGAATCAACACTCCACTCCCCCAACCTATCCATATTATTACACAGGTAATTTTGAAGATTGGCGTAGTCGTAGAATTTACGATCGCTTAACGGCCATGACAAATGCAACGGCCGACAGCATGAAAAACATGCAAATGGATAACTTCAGTCAGCGTGCTGCCGATGCGCTGCCCATCATGATCGGAATGTTGGATCAAACCCGATTAAATGAAGAAGGCAAATCGATGCTACGTGAATTACAGTCCTGGAACTATCGCTATGAATCTGAATATTTGGCCCCGACGCTTTTTGAAACCTGGTTCGACTCCTGTTATACGGCCACCTGGGATGAAATTGCAGCGTTGGAAAACAACGGTAATGGAAAAATCACGACCGACGATCTGAACCGGGGCAAGAGCCCTAAAATCCAGATGGTTTATCCGGAAGCATGGCGTTTCGTAGAAATGCTGGGGGCAGATACATCCAGCATATATTTTGATCACCCCGGCACAACCATTCGCGAAACAGCCAAAGACATCGTTCTGGAATCATTTCAACAAATGGTTGAACACTATCAGAAACATCCTGAGCAAAAAGTGGTTTATGGACAAGCCAAGGGATTTGTGTTGAAACATTTGGCACAAATAGATGCCTTTAGCAGGCTGGACCTCAAAATTGGGGGGCATCGAACCGCTCCAAATGCCATGTCAAAGGCCAATGGACCGTCCTGGCGTATGATTGTTGAACTGGATGATCAGGTGCGCGGGCTGGGCGTATTCCCGGGCGGACAAAGTGGCAATCCCGGAAGTCCCTACTATGATAACATGGTTGACACCTGGGCCACCGGGAACTATTACGAGCTATTGTTCCTGAAATCTGCTGATGAAACCAATAAACGAATTCTTGGCAAACAAAAATTCAATCCTAAGTAGCATAAAAATCAATTATTTAGATGATAAAGAACATCTTTTTAGGGGCACTCCTGATTTTAGCTTTGGGCCAGCTTTCTCACTTTGGATTGCCGTGGTGGATCTTGGTTGTCATAGCCGGTTTGGTTGGCGGATGGTTGACAAAGAGTGTATGGCAGGCCTTTTTTGCCGGATTTCTGGGTGGTAGTATGTTATGGAGCATTGCAGCCTTTATTCAGGACAATGCCAACAACAGTGCTCTTTCCGAAAAAGTAGGACAGCTTTTTCTGGGAGTATCTTCCTCTCAGTTAATATTGCTTACCGGTTTGCTGGGAGGCATTATTGGTGCATTAGGCGCCATCACAGGAAAGTTAGGCAAGGATGTGTTCATTAAACCATCGAATCGACACTACATGCAAGAGAGAAGGCGGAGATGAAATTTGACAAACAACAACATTTTGGCGATCTGATGTAGCCAATTGATCGCAGTATTCATGAAAGAGACAATAGAAACAGATATCCTGATCATTGGAGCAGGCCCCGTTGGACTTTTTGCCGTTTTTGAGGCTGGATTATTAAAACTTCGGTGTCATTTGATTGATATTTTGCCTCAACCAGGCGGACAACTCACCGAAATATATCCTAAGAAGCCCATTTACGATATCCCAGGATATCCAAGTGTACTTGCCGGGGATCTGGTCACTAACCTCATGGAACAAATCAAGCCATTTAATCCAGGCTTTTCCCTTGGTGAACGTGCAGAATCTATTGAAAAACAGGGTGATGGCAGGTGGTTGGTGACCACACACCGGGGCACTAAACACCTGGCTCCAGTCATTTTTATAGCTGGCGGACTGGGTAGTTTTGAACCAAGAAAGCCTCCCATTGAACAAATTGAGGCCTTTGAAGAAAAAGGTGTGGAATACTTCGTTCGCAACCCTGAAATGTATCGTGGTAAAAACATCGCAATTGCTGGTGGTGGTGACTCCGCGCTCGACTGGACCATTTATCTGGCAGATGTGGCGAATGAAATTAGTTTAATCCACCGGCGCACCGAGTTTCGTGGCGCGTTAGACAGCGTGGAAAAAGTATATCACCTCGTTGAACAAGGACGGGTAAAACTCATCACCAATGCCCAGGTGATAGGATTACTGGGCGACCAACACCTTCAAGGCATCACCATATTGCACGATACAGAAGGTGAAAGCAACCTCAATGTGGATCATTTTATCCCTCTTTTTGGTCTTACGCCAAAGCTTGGTCCCATTGGAGAATGGGGACTCAGTGTAGATAAAAACGCCATTGAGGTAAACACCTTTGACTATGCTACCAATATACCGGGCATTTTTGCCATAGGTGACATCAACACGTATCCTGGCAAACTGAAGTTAATTCTTTGCGGGTTCCATGAAGCCACCCTGGCATGCCAATCCGCATTCAAATTAGTGCATCCGGACAAAAAGCTATCCTTCAAATACACCACCGTTACGGGCATTGAAGGAATCTAATTCCATTGAATGAGTGCTTATTCTGCTGTTTGAAGGTTCCGCAGGAAGTGTACCGTTTTTTCCAGATCGATGCTAAGAATTCGGTCTGCCTCAAGGCGTGGCACCACCTGGCGGTAGCGAGACCTGATATCCTGAATACGTGGTGAGGATTGGTGTGGCTGGCGATAATCCAACGCCTGCATGGCGGTCATAAACTCAATGGCCAGCAAGCGCTCCAGGTTAAGCACAACTCTTCGGGCTTTTGTTGCAGCATTTGCCGCCATACTCACATGATCCTCCTGTCCATTGCAACTCACAATACTATCTGTTGAGGCGGGTGCACACAAGGTCTTGTTTTGGTTTACAATGGCCGCCGCAGTGTATTGCGCAATCATCAAGCCTGAATGCAATCCAGGATCATCTGTTAAAAAAGGAGGCAAGTCGCGCTGACCACCTATCAACTGATACACCCTGCGCTCCGAAATACTGCCTAATTCTGACAGGGCAATGGCCAAATAGTCGAGCGGTAAGGCAAGTGGTTGTGCATGGAAATTTCCACCGGAAATGATCAGATCATCTTCTGGAAAAATATTGGGATTATCCGTCACCGCATTAATCTCCGTAACAAGCATTTGTCGGATGTGCGAAAAGGCGTCCTTACTGGCGCCGTGCACCTGAGGCACACACCGAAAAGCATAAGGATCCTGTACAGATGCTTTTTCCATAGTAGCAATTTCACTTCCTTTTAGCCAGTCCAGGAGTACCTGTGCCGTCCTAATTTGTCCTGCATGAGGACGAACCAGGTGAATGTGGGCATCCAAAGGAGAAAGCCTGCAGTGAAATGCATCATATCCGATAGCTGCATTCAGATCAGCCTGTGACGAGAGTCTGTGGGCTTGAAGCATGCACCAAACACCATATGCAGCCGAAAACTGAGTACCATTCAATAAGGCCAGAGCCTCTTTTGCCTGGAAACGCAAGGCATTCCATCCCAATTGTTTTAGCGCCTGTTCAGATGGCAATCGCTCCCCTTTGTACCATACTTCGCCTAAGCCAATGAGTGGCAGGCTCAAATGAGCTAAAGGAGCAAGGTCGCCGGAGGCTCCCAACGATCCTAATTCAAACACTACAGGCAAAACGTCTTCATTAAAAAAGTCTACCAATCGCTGAACAACCTCTACCCGAACTCCGGAATGGCCGTATGACAGGCTTTGAATTTTCAGAAGCAACATGATTTTGACCACTTCTTCCGGAACTGGGTCGCCCATTCCAGAGGCATGACTTACCACCAGATTATGCTGGAGGTCTTCCACATCTGTTGCGGAAATTCGCACGTTGCACAGGGATCCAAAACCTGTATTAATCCCGTAGAAAAGTTGGTCGTTATGATTCAACTTTTCTTCCAGGTACCTCCGGCAATTTTTTATCCGTCGAACGGCCTCCTCTGACAAGGCGAGGCGAGTATGTTGACTCAGCAGTGTATCAATGGCTTCTAAGGACAAATGGTCAGGACTGATGGAATGCATGAAGGTAGCAAGTGGTGAATGATTGAATTAGAGGAGGAAATTGGATCGTTTTACTAATACAGGATCCTCCTACTTTTGGGCCGCGAAGGTAAGCAATTGTATCTTAGCAGCTTTTATGGCTGATTTAGCTTTGTTAAATTGGCCGAAAACCGGGTTAAAAACAGATTAATGTGGAAAGCCCTCGAGACTTCTTTTTTTTCGTAAATTTTTGAAAATGAATTGGTTGGTTTTCATTTACTAAATTTTTTTATCCAAACCAGACAACCAGATAAAAGACAGTGGCATCAGAACGCCACCAGAATTGATGGGATACCCTACTTTTGACCCAGGTTTCTTTCATTCCCGATAAGACTACAAAGAACGGTCTTGTATAGATCGAAACCTGACAAATTCAACAAACAACAACATCTGCAACCATGATTAAGAAAATCGCATCCATTGCATTATTAGTACTCGGCCTGATCACCGTTGCGCAGGCACAACGCATTGCATACGTTGACGTAACGGCCGTTCTGGAGAATATGCCGGAATATCAGAAAGCTCAGGAACAACTTGACAAGGTAGCTACAGCCTGGCGCCAGGAAATAGCTGTTGAACAAGATAAGGTTAAAGGCCTTTACAGCAAATTTCAGGCTGAACAAGTGTTGCTTAGTGAAGAAATGAAGAAGACCCGGGAAGAAGAGATTTTGGCCAAAGAAAAAGAGGTGCGCGAAATGCAGCGTCAAAAATTTGGTCCGGAAGGCGCCTTGTTCAAGAAAAGAGAAGAACTCGTGAAACCTATTCAGGACAAAGTGTACAGCACCATTGAGCGATTTGCCCAGGATAAAGGATTCGAATTTATTTTCGATAAAGGTAGTGCCTCCGGCATGCTTTACGCTGACAAGAAAAACGACAAAACCGAGGATATTAAGGCAATCCTGAAAAAAGGGTAGTTGGTGTTTTAGTGTTTTGGTGT
>DLXL01000474.1 GCA_003448025.1 Saprospirales bacterium
GGATATCGCAACGAAGAAGATGATCCAGACGAAGTAATGATATTAGGATGATAATAAGCCCTGCAGGTGAATGCCTGCAGGGCTTTTTTTATATCAAGTGTATCCACATCTTTGTACCTTAAACACAACAAACACATGACAAGACTACTTATTTCAAGCCTGTTGCTGCAGGTTGCAGCTACCTTGTGCGCACAATCCGGTTCCTGGAGCTTTGGTGCCACAGTTCAGGGGGGTATCTCCTTTCCAACTTTTCAAGATAAAACCAATCCCGATTATGAAGAATGGGTGAACGCCCTGGTTCTGCCACAATTTGCATCAGGCGGCTCGCTCAACGTGACCTGGCATGTGGCGCCACGCATTGCCTTGCAATCCGGTATTGGCTATTGGCAATCTGGTCATGGATACAAGGAACAGGACTTAATCATCATAACTCCAGACTTTCCTGAAGGAGAATACAAGGGGACCTATGAAGGAAGGGTCAGGTTCAATGATATAACCATCCCTCTTTATATCAAAGTTTCTCCGATCAGCGGCAATAACAAGTTTTATCTCATTGGCGGCTTTGCCGGGCTGTACCGTTTGTCGCGCAAACAAATTGTTGAGCTTAACTTTCTGGATGGTACTACTGAAACCTCCAAAGAAGAAATGAAAGCGAATTATCGATCATTTACAGATGTAAACCTGCGCAGCGACCTTGGTTTTGGGTATGCTTTTCCGCTGGGCAAAAAAATGCAATGGTTCCTGGAACCTTTATTCGGATACCAGTTGTTCCCCTCTGTCAAAGAGGGTGATGGCGTATGGGGGCAATACTTTTTAGGTTTAAATCTTGGGGTAACGATGAACGATGGACGATGAACGATGGACGATGAACGATGGCATTGTTATAAATACCCTCGCAATTCCATCGTTCATCGTTCCATCGTCCATCGTTGTTCATCGTTCCATCGTTTTACAAAAAAGCCGTATTTTTGCCGCTTCCAAAACAAAATCAACTTTACAGTGGAATACAGACCCGGCGACATAGAGCCTAAATGGCGGAAGTGGTGGCAAGAAAATTATGTATATCAGGTTAAAAATCAAGGAGATAAGCCCAAGTACTATGTGCTTGACATGTTTCCGTACCCATCAGGTGCAGGCCTGCACGTAGGTCACCCGCTGGGGTATATCGTATCAGATATCCTGGCTCGCTACAAACGCTTGCAGGGTTTTAATGTGCTGCACCCCATGGGTTACGACTCTTTTGGATTGCCTGCAGAACAATATGCTATTCAAACCGGGCAGCATCCGGCTATTACAACGGAGCAAAATATAGCCCGTTACCGCGAACAACTCGAAAACATCGGGTTTTCCTTTGATTGGAGTAGGGAGGTACGTACTTCAGATCCCGGTTACTATAAGTGGACCCAGTGGATTTTTATCCAGCTATTCAACCATTATTACGATCTGGAGGCAGATAAAGCTTTGCCTGTCAGTGCTTTGACGACTCGTCTGGCGAAGACCGGCAATGCTACTGTGCGTGCGGTTTGCGATGATGACACGCCGATTATTTCTGCAGCAGAATGGAACGGGATGAGTGAAAAAGAACAACAATTGTTTCTGCTCAAATACCGCATCACCTTTCCTGGTGAGGAATACGTTAACTGGTGCCCGGCTTTGGGATCCGTTTTGTCCAATGACGAAGTCAAAGACGGCGTAAGCGAACGCGGTGGCCACCCGGTAGAACGCAAACTCATGAAACAATGGGTGATGCGTATTACCGCCTATGCGAATCGTTTGCTGGAAGGATTGAACACCATAGATTGGTCAGAGTCTATTAAGGAACAGCAGCGCAACTGGATCGGGAAATCAGTAGGTGCTTCTGTGAAATTCGCCGTAGAAGGATATGAAAATCAATATATTGAGGTATTCACCACTCGGGTAGACACCATTTTTGGCGTTTCGTTTATGGTGTTGGCGCCAGAACTGGATCTGGTAAAGACCCTGACCACGGCAGAACAGAGTAACGCCGTGGAGGGTTACATCAAGTGGTCGGCCGGGCGCAGTGAAATTGAGCGCATGGCCGATACCAAAAAGGCAACCGGGGTATTTACGGGGGCTTATGCCATCAATCCAGCCAATGGCATGCGTGTACCTATTTGGATTGCAGATTATGTGTTGGCCAGTTACGGGACCGGCGCTGTAATGGCAGTACCATCCGGCGACCAGCGCGACTGGAATTTTGCTAAGGAATTTAACCTGCCGGTTACGCCTATTCTCAACACTCAACAAGGGTTGGACACTGCAGCTGATCCTACGAAGGAAGGCCAGTATATCAATTCCGGCATGATAAACGGAATGACCTATGCAGAAGCGGTCCCCAAGCTGATCCAATGGCTGGAAAAAGAAGGTATTGGCCGGGGTAAAACCCAATACAAACTGCGCAATGCGGTATTCAGCCGTCAGCGCTATTGGGGCGAACCTGTGCCCGCACGCTGGGTGGATGATGTGCCATATGTTTTAGATGAGAAAGAATTGCCGTTGGTCTTACCGACGGTAGATAAGTATTTGCCCACTGAATCCGGAGAGCCACCACTGGCTAGAGCTGCAGGTTGGGAATATGAACTGTCGACTATGCCAGGCTGGGCAGGTTCATCCTGGTATTTTTACCGCTACATGGACCCCAACAATGAAAGCGTTTTTTGCTCGAAAGAAGCTTTGGATTACTGGCAGCAGGTGGATTTTTACATTGGAGGCTCTGAACACGCAGTAGGCCACTTGTTGTACAGCCGTTTTTGGAACCATTTTCTGCATGATCTTGGCTTGGTTCCACATCGGGAATTTGCCAAAAGACTGGTAAATCAAGGCATGATCCAGGGGCGCTCCAATTTTGTTTACCGGGCCAAAGAGCGGTTTTTTGAGGAGTACCTAATGATCAAGGTGTTAAAACCTTTCCTGGAAGAATATGGCCCGATCATGATTGGCGGGCCTAATTATGAGGAGGAGATTAAGTATGATTTTGCGTTTGAGACCAATAACCTGGTCATAGAGGTTACCTCAAAAAAACAGTTGGATAAAATTGAACGCATCCATACAGCAGCGATTACTGACGGCAAGCGGTTGTTGGTGTTGCATACAGAGTGGTTAACCCAACACATCAATGAGCCGGATGTGGTTGCCGGGCGAATTCGTCTGGCATTGAACAACAAGGATAACTACATGACCACAGAAGATCCGATCCGAACCGAACAATTGTTCGTGTCGCACAGTCTGATCTATAAATACAGTCCGGAATCCTTAACGCAGTTGCATGTGGATGTTAATATTGTGGACAACGATATTTTGGATCTGGAAAAGGCGCGCAAGCAACCCATGTTTGCCAATGCCAATTTCAAGGTAGATGCAGATGGTAAATTCACCTGCTCCTGGGAAGTAGAAAAGATGTCGAAATCCAAGTTTAATGTAGTTAACCCGGACGACATTGTAGCAGAGTATGGGGCAGATTGTTTCCGGATGTTCGAGATGTTCCTGGGACCCATTACTGATGCCAAACCCTGGAATACCAAGGGTATTACGGGCGTGAGCGGCTTTTTGCGCAAATTCTGGAGTATGTTCTTTGAAGGAGAGCAGTTCCGGGTTTCAGATGCGGAACCAACCCGGGATGAGTTGCGTGTGTTACATCAATGTATTAAAAAAGTGACCGATGATATTGATCGGATAAGCATGAACACCTGTGTTAGTCATTTCATGATCGCCACTAATGATTTGCGTGGTTTGAAATGCAACAAGCGCGCAATCCTGGAGCCATTAGTGGTCATGTTGGCTCCGTTTGGCCCGCACATGGCAGAAGAACTCTGGCATTTACTGGGGCACTTAAATTCGGTTTTTGATGCAACATGGCCGCAATTCAATGAAGAGTTAATCAAAACAGACACCAAGGAATACCCGATTCAGATCAACGGAAAGCTTCGGGCAACCATTGAACTACCCACCGACATCTCTGCCACGGATGCCGAGGCGGCAGCGTTGGCTCTTGACCAGGTGCAAAAATGGCTGGAAGGACAGACGCCAAAGAAAGTAGTGTTCGTGCCCGGACGGATGATCAATATTGTGATTTAGTGTTTTGGTGATTTAGTGTTTTGGTGATTTAGTGTTTTGGTG
>DLXL01000011.1:0-2484 GCA_003448025.1 Saprospirales bacterium
ATCCGCGTCATCCGCGTTCCAAATAAAAAATCCGCGTCATCCGCGTTCTAAAAAAAAATCCGCGTTCCCACCCGCGTTCAAACCCCGTGTTCAAGCCGGCCATCCGCGTGCCGGGCGAAGCGCCCGAGTCCGCGGTCATGAACCTGATCGAAGCGGGTCCAGGGCCAGCCCCCGAATTTGGTAGCATGATAATCTTCAAAAGCCTGCTGGATTTCTTCCTTGGTATTCATCACAAAGGGTCCGTACTGGATCACGGTTTCGCCAATGGGGCGTCCTTGCAGGATGAGGATTCGGGCCTCTGTTTCGCCATTGATGATGGGCAGATCCACCGCAGCATTGACTACTGCTGAATGGTATTTTTCTATCACCCGACCCCCAAAATTGATCTGGTTGCCCAGATAGAAATACAGCACCCTGTTTATGCCTTTACCCGCTTTTGGCAGCGTGAACGTGGCGCCGGGTTCCAGCTTCAGGTTGAAAATAGCCACTTCATTGGCTGGATCGGCTGCCCAGGAATCAGGCGGAGGTGCAGGAGCGGTGTATTCGAATAGCTTGCCGGCAATCACTTCTACTTCGGTTTGTTTGCCCGCAGCATCCTTGCGCGCTACCCTGGGAATATTGGTTCCCCAAAGCATTTTGAAGTGCGGCTCCACCATTTTGTTCTTTTTGGGCAGGTTGAGCCATATTTGAAACAACTCCAGGGGATTGTCTTCTTCTTTTTTCAACAACGGGATCATTTCGGAATGTTGCACCCCCTTGCCGGCAGTCATCCATTGCACATCCCCTTCTCCGTATCGTCCGGAGGCGCCGAGCGAATCGGCATGGTCTACCAGGCCATCGCGTACAACCGTTACGGTTTCGAAGCCACGGTGCGGATGCCCGGGGAAACCTGGCACTTTTTTACCGTGATACATCCGGAACCCGTCTTTAATGATGAAATCATCACCCAGCGACCGCCCCTTTAGGGAAACAGCAGGGCCCATTTCATCATTGCCTTTGGGGAACTTGTCTTCATGGTGTACACAAAAAAGGCACGGATCAAGTGTGTCCCAGGCAAAGCCCATAGGTTTTACTTCCAGCACAGGATCAGCTTCTTTTTCAACAACAGAGGAGGAGGTATCTTCCTGTTTTTTATTCCAGGATAGACCCAGCATGGCGAGCATTCCGAGGGAGGCTTTGGCCAGAAAACCCCGGCGATTGTCTTTGAGTTCTTCCATAATATTTACCGCTAATGATGCGAAGTTCGCAAATGAGCATGAGAAACAACAGAATTTATTGAATGTTTGCCCTAGATTTACAAATCCAAATCCGCTATGAAATACCTGTTGTTATACTTCCCCCTGCTGTTTTGCATGCATTGCCAGCCGGCGGCACAATCCAGTCCCGCAGCCATGGCTTTGCCGGCGCCGGATTATCCGTTTACCGGGCATATTACTGCCGATGAAAAGATGCACGGCCTCACCTTCGTAGCCCCGCCCGAGCCTTTTCCGGAAAATCCCATGCCGGCGGTTAAATCTGTGAATGCCAGCTGGATTTCGGTGGTGCCTTATGCGTTTACCCGCTCAGGCGTTCCCAATGTGCGCTTCAGCGAGCACGGCGGACAATGGTGGGGCGAGCGACCGGAAGGGGTGCGCGAAACCATCCGGCAGGCGCATGCGCATGACATCAAGGTGATGCTTAAACCCCAGGTGTACGTGCCCAGAGGCTGGACCGGCGCGCTGGATTTTCCCACGGATGCTGATTGGGAGCAATGGGAGGCTGCTTATGAGCGCTATATCCTGCGCTTTGCGGCCCTGGCCGATTCTACCGGCGCAGAACTGTTTTGTATTGGTACAGAGTTCAATGTGGCCATTCAAAAACGTCCACAATACTGGACCAACCTGATTGCCAAAATCAGGAATGTTTACCGCGGAAAACTCACCTATTCTGCCAATTGGGACGACTGGGAGCGGGTGCCATTCTGGAAGGAGTTGGACTATATAGGGTTGGGCGGCTATTTTCCGCTGGTGGAGGCCGTAACACCGGAGGTAAAGGACCTGCAGACTGCCTGGAAACCCATTTTTGAGCGACTGAAAACCTTCAGTCAAAAACAGGAACGACCAGTATTGTTCACCGAGTTCGGATACCTCAGCGTGGATGGATGTGGCTGGCGCAACTGGGAGCTGGAGCGCGGGATTGAAGAACGCAACATCAACGAACAGGCCCAGGCCAACTGTCTGGAGGCCTTTTTTGCCACGTATCAACCTGAATCCTGGTGGGCTGGCGGCTTTTTGTGGAAATGGTTCCCCAACATGCGCGGCCACGAAGGATATCCTGAAAGGGATTACACACCCCAGGGTAAACTCGGAGAGAAGACACTAAGGGCCTGGTACGGGAAACACTAAGGCGCGAAGAGGGGTTTTTACCGCAGAGGCGGGGGGGGGGGGGGGGGGTGGGAAGAGGGGGGGGGGGGGGGGGGGAGAGGGGAGGGGGAGGGAGGGGGGG
>DLXL01000011.1:2710-3222 GCA_003448025.1 Saprospirales bacterium
TCCCCGCCTTCGTGTACCTCGTGCCTTTTATTTACGGTTGGCGTCCTGCTTTGCAAATACTTTTTTGAGCAGGTCGGTGGTACGGGAGCCTTTGTTGCGGCGGATGTTTTTCTCTTCCTCGGCAATTTTAACAAACAAACCCTTCAGGGCTTCTTTGGTCACATAGTCGTCGAGGTCGTTGTTTACCTTGGTTACAAGCGGGATTTTGTTGTAGGCATCAGCCGCTTTTTTCCAGAGGTTGTTGGCGCCGATTTTATCCAGGGAAGCCACAATTTTCGGATTGAACTTGTCGTACAATTGCTGACTGGTGGTGCGGTTCAGGTATTCCGTAGCCGCATTATCAGAACCAAGCAGGATATTGGTGGCATCGTTGAAGGTCATGCTGGTAATGGCAGAAACGAAAATCGGCTTGGCTTCTTTGGCAGCGTCTTCTGCCCCGCGGTTCATTTTTTCCAGCAGTTCGTTTTCCAGATTGATGAATCCAGGCACATTTTTGAGTTTGTCTGTAACCT
>DLXL01000636.1:0-1581 GCA_003448025.1 Saprospirales bacterium
CACCCCCCCTCCCCCCCCCCCCCTCTTCCCTCTTTTCAAATTATTCCCCCCCTTCCCCTCCAACTTTCCTCCAAATACATCCGCGTCATCCGCGTTCAAAAAAAAATCCGTGTTCTCCGCGTCATCCGCGTTCCAAAAAAAATCCGCGTTCTCACCCGCGTTCTATTCTACCGTGATCTCATCCACAAAGAGCCATGCCGGGTTGTTCTCGCCGGCCTCGCCTTTGGGAATAACTCCGTGGTGGCGTACTACTACTTTAAGAAACCGGTATTTGGCCCCAGGCGTATCCAGATTAACGGTTTCTACGGCTTCAGCCTGATAATCATCGGCATTGAAGCTTTTGGTGGCTAGGGATTTAAAATTAGTTCCATCTTCTGACCCCAGTACTTCCACATTTTTAGGCGGCCAGATCCAGGAGCCTTTAGCATTGACAAAGTTGAATGAAATTTTGGTAAATGCAGTGGGCTGCCCAAAATCTATCAACGGGTCAAGATCTTTTCCCTGTAGCCCAACCCAGTTTTTCCATAATTTGATGATGCCGGTGATGCCATTGGTCAGTGCGTATTCATCCCCTCCTGTATATTGTTCTGGTTTGACAGTCATGTTGTATTTCAAGCCTGTTGCCTTATGGAGTAAATATTGTACCGCCATGGATTTACCCAAGGGTCGTACCCGGCTGAATACCGCAGCTTTCAGGGTGGTCGTTTTGGTAATGGGAATGGGTGAAAGGTATTTCGGAGAATTCAGGGAGGGAGGCTTGCCATCTGTGGTATAACGGATCTCCAAAGCGGGATCGTTGGCTTTCAGGGTCACCTTATTGTTGGAGAAGGAAGCGGTGACATCATAAAAGCTTTTGGAAAATTTCACCCCGGAGGCATCGAGTCGGTTGAAATGTTGTTGAATACGCCGGGTAAAATCTGTCCAGTTTCGCCGCTCCTTATTGCTCCAGACAACCTCCGCCAGCGCACAGGCACGTGGAAAAGCCATGTATTCCACTTGTTCAGATTTTGACATGTATTCTGTCCATACATTTCCCTGAGCGCCGAGGATTCGTTTGGCCTGGTCAGGTGTTAGTCCATCCGGAATGGGCTCATAGCTGTACACTTTTTCCAGGCTGGTGAAACCACCAATTGCAAGGGGTTCAATAGCCGGGTCACTTTGATAATGATCAAAATAGCAGTGAGAACCCGGCGTCATGATCGCATTGTTGCCTGCCTTGGCTGCTGCAATACCACCTTCTGTACCGCGCCAGCTCATTACGGTGGCTGTAGGTGCAAGGCCTCCTTCCAGAATTTCGTCCCAACCAATCAGTTTCCGGTTGCGCACAGCCAGCAGTTTTTCAATGCGACGGATGAAATAGCTCTGCAATTCGTGTGCATCCTTTAAACCCTCATCTTTCATACGTTTTTTGCACTTTTCACAGGCATTCCAGCGTGCTTTCGGGCATTCATCTCCACCTATATGGATGTATTGGCCGGGGAAAAGCTCCACAATTTCTGCCAGTACATCATCCAAAAAATGAAAGGTTTTGTCATTCCCGGCACAAAAAACATCATCAAACACCCCCCATTTAGTAGCCAC
>DLXL01000636.1:1698-2791 GCA_003448025.1 Saprospirales bacterium
TCAAACACCCCCCATTTTGTAGCCACTTCATATGGCCCACCGGTACATCCAAGTTCCGGATAAGCTGTAAGGGCAGCCAGTGAATGACCCGGCATTTCTATTTCTGGTATAATGGTGATAAAGCGCTTTTGTGCATACTCTACAATATCCTTGACCTCACGTTGCGTATACATACCGCAGTGTTTACGGCCATCAAACCGGTGGGGCTGATCGCCGTACGAACCGATCAGGGTTTCATTCCGGCAAGACGCTATGCGTTGCAGTTCCGGATATTTTTTAATCTCTATGCGCCATCCCTGATCTTCTGTGAGGTGCCAGTGGAAGGTATTATATTTATACATCGCCAACAGGTCAATGTACTTTTTGATAAAGGCAGGTTGAAAAAAATGCCTGCCTACATCCAGATGCATGCCTCGATACCCAAAACGCGGTGCATCAGTTATGACACAGCAGGTAGCTTCCCATTTTACACTGCCGTAAGACCTGGTGCCACCAAATTCGGGAGGTAACAATTGCCGCAAGGTTTGCATGCCGTAAAAGGCCCCGGCGGGTGTTTTGGCCCAAATGACTACAGAATTTGATTTGACCTCCAAACGATAACCTTCGTCAGAAGTAATGGATGGATCCAACACCAGGTGAATGGCATTGCCTTTAGGCTCCTTGAATTTTTTCATTGGCTGAATGAGGAGCCGGTAACCTGTGCTGGTAGCCGCAAGACTCGCGAAGTACTGTGCCGGAACATCCCATCCGGCCTGACCTTCCGGAATGTATATTCTGGTGTCTTTTTTTAGGGTAAATGATCCCTTTTTTGCTTCCACAGATTGAGGTTGTGGAATAATATTAAGGGTATTTGAGGGGGATTGGGCAAAAATTGTAAGTGGGAGAAAAAGAAGTAAAAACCGGAGGCTGAACATGATTAAAAATTTTAACGGTTAATTGGCCCGCAAGGTAGAAGTCAGGGGCAACTTTTTTAGCTAGTTTTTGGAAAAGAGTCGGGGAAAAATCCTGAATTGACCGGAAAAAAGCTCACATTAATTAAATATTTAATATAAATAAATTTTTTATTATTTTATATGTCATTGATTGATACAAG
>DLXL01000330.1 GCA_003448025.1 Saprospirales bacterium
CCGCAGAGGCAGAGAGACGCAGAGAGCTTGATAACCAATAGGTTACACCTCTGCGTTTCTCCGCCTCTGCGGTGAAAATAAAAATGCGACTTTTAGAACAGCATCTAATAAAACGGGCGATTTCGCGGAAGCGGGATCGCCTGTTTTTATTTGCATTTTTTAGTTATCGTTGTACCTTTTGGGCGGAAGCCATCCAATCACTTACGCATCATGTTGACCCGTTTCATCAAAATCACATTCCTTCTTGTCCAAATTTTTGCTGCGTCGGGCATTTCGGTGCTGGCACAGAGGCCTTGCGACACCCTGTTATGCAGGGATGGCAGGCGAATTCCTGCTCAAATTTTACAAACCAAAGAAGGCCACATTTACTACTATAATTGTGAGGATTTTGTCAAAGCTGAATTTACCATAGAAAGGGCTGAGGTGATATCCTTTCTGCCGGAGCAAAAAAAAGAGAAAGTTATTGCACTCAAGGATGATCCTCTGCCATCAAAAAATACTGTAACCCTTCTGGCAGGCATGAACCTCAGCGATATTCTTGGCAGCGATTATTATAGCGTTGAAGAGCCGTCTCCCTTTCAATATGGCATACAATTTCAGGCAAAACGCAGCCCTTTGCAACTGCTGTTAACCTTCAGGCCCTATAAATATGACTGGGATCAGGTGACTGCGTTCAATGCTTCCGGGTTGAATGGAGAATTCACTTTCACCATTAAAAAAATCAGTATTGGGAGGTTCACCGGCAGACAAAGTAAAGGTTACTGGGGTGGAGAATTTCAGTTTGGTAAACGGAAGTATTCCTATAAGGAAACTTTCGGGTTCCCAAACCCTCTCCTTCAAACTGAGGCCCGCACCTGGTCTTTATTGGCCCGGTTCGGGCGGCAGCATGTTGAAGGGCCCTTTTTTTGGGATTTAGCTTTTTCCATCGGCTACCGAAATTTGCAAAGAGAAGGTGATCTTGTTTTTATTCCTGACTTTGAGATGCAGCATATACTGTCCTTTCAACCGATGCTCAATGCTGGCATCAGATTTTGACGCTATTTATGAAAGTCCCTATTCCATATAGTCTGTATTTGGTGCTTTTCTATTGCATCATACTTTCCAACGGATGTTACAGCGCCAGGAAACTCCCGGCAACCAGACTACAGCATTCACTTCAATTAGAAGGCATTCAATATGTTGCTATGGACGCTACCCAGCCCGATTCCAAAATCTGGTTGCTGTCAGATATTACTACGGAAGAACAGGCTTTCACGGCCAAATTTAAAGTTGCTCCTGACGGATTTGGGGAATATGTACAGCGCATCAAAAGTAGTCGGGCGCAAAAAATGAACCGCGACTTTGTTTATATCTATATCGCATCCGGGCATACTGAAGCCATTCAAGACCAGTTATTTCAGCGGGTAGAATTTTCGCAAATCAAAAAAATCATAGTATTTGAGCCAGATGCTGTAGAAAACACCGGAGCAGCCTGTTTGGGTGTCGGGGGAATTGCCTTATTATTTGGCATTGGTTATTGGGTACTTGACGGTTTTTATTAGACATCCTGCGAAGGCAGTTGATCGGAAAGAGTCGAATGGGAACCATACAAATGACTAAAAATAGCCAATTAACACTACCCAGGCAGAAATGAAGTGACTGTTCCGAACGTATAACTAAACCAAAGAACTAATGTATAGCAATCCTTTAACTCATGAAAAACTATACACTTATTGTATTATTCCTTGGAAGCTGTCACATCATTTGTGCGCAACGGCCCTGCGACACCCTGGTTACCACCGATGGCGTCCGTATTCCGGCTCAGATAATTCGCAGTAAGGAGGGGTATATTTACTACTATAAATGCGAGGATTTTGTAAAAAAGGAACAGCACATTGACAGAGCTCAGGTTTCTGGCTTTTTGTCTTTTAAGAGCGATACTACAAATAAGGATAATTCCGGCAAAGAGCCTAAATCCTCTCTTTTTCAGAAAAGGAGTATCCAAGATTGGGATAAAAACACCTTTACCACCACCGTTGGGCTATCCTTAACTGATCACTCGTCATTCACTACAGATATAGAAGATGAGTCAGCTTTCCAATTTGGTTTCCAATTCAAACCAAAAAAATCATTATTGCAAGTGGGACTTTATGTGCGCCCACTCAGGTATTATAATCCGGGGCGTTTCGATCAATTCAACAAAACGGGGACCAATGCAGAGCTCACCCTGACCGTTAAAAGGCTTACTTATGGAAGATTTACCCGAATGATAAAAAATGGATATTGGGGCTTGGAGATCCAATCGGGAGCCCGCTCCTATTCATACCAGGAAGAGGTATTTAGTCTTGGACTCCGAACTATTAAAACTAAAACGAAGACGGGAGCCTTTTTAGCCCGATTTGGCATCCAACTAGCCCTTGATCATGTTTATTTTGACTTTTCCATGTCTGTAGGTCCCAGGTTTTACCTATCCGAGACTACCGGTGGATTGAATCCTGAGTCTGATTCCAATAACTATATTTCCATCCAACCTAATTTAGGAGCAGGAGTCCATTTTTAGCTCTTTAAAACTTTTTTTACTCATGAAAGTCAAAGCCATCCCACCCTACAAATCTTATGTTATTCTATTCGTGACATTCTTTTTGTTGTTGCCGGGATGTTATAGTCCCCAACACTTAAGGACTACTCGCCTGACACATCTAAAGGATATTCAAGGCCTGCAGTATGTGGTTATCGACGAAGAAGACCCTGTAAATCACATTTGGCTACTAAGCGATGTGCAATTTGTATCCGATCATCTGGTAGCTAAATTTGAACCGGCCAGCCCGGAGTTTGGCGAACTTATCGATCAAATTAATAGCGACAAAGCCTACAAAACCTACAAAGACTATGTATTCTTTTATATAGCTGCTTCTGACATCCCCCAAATAACTAACCAGACTGAAACCAGACTCGAGTATAAACTGATAAAAAAAACCATTGTATTTGAACCGAACCCTGGTAAAACCAGCTTTCTGGCCTGGGGGGTAGTTGTTGGCGGAGCCATGTTGTGGGTTGGCGTTCAATTATTTACCATACTTCCATTTTGACTGGATAATATGTCCAAAAAATTCCACCGAATCCCCTACTTTTGCGCACTTCCGATCCAGCGCCTCCGTTGGAATTGCTCTAAAAAATGGTTCATCTTACGCCCGCTCTTGTATTGGTTGTACTCCTTGTCTACTTCGCCATGCTGGTGGGAGTAGCCTGGGTAACGGGGCGTAACACGAGTAATGAAGGCTTTTTCCTGGCCAATCGAAAAGTTCCCTGGTATGTGGTAGCATATGCGATGATCGGCACCAGCATCAGTGGTGTGACGTTCATCAGTATTCCCGGCGCAGTGGGCGGTTCAGGCATCAACATGGCCTTTTCCTACATGCAGGTAGTATTGGGCTATCTGGCAGGATATTTATTCATCGCCACCGTATTGATGCCCCTGTACTACCGGCTCAATCTGACGAGTATTTATGGCTACCTGGAGCAACGATTCGGATGGTGGTCTTATAAAACCGGCGCCGGATTTTTCCTTTTGTCGCGCACCTTAGGTTCAGCAGCGCGGATGTTTTTGGCAGCCAGTGTGTTACAACTGTTCGTTTTTGGCCCTTTAGGCGTTCCGTTTGCCATTACCGTCATCCTGATGCTGGCCTTGATTTACGGCTATACCTTTAAAGGCGGCCTGAAGACCATCATCTGGACGGACTCTATCATGACCACCTTTTTCCTGGCGGCCCTGGTATTTACCGTTTGGACCATTGGAAAGGCATTGAATTTTACCGGCGGTGAATTATTCTCGCAGGTTATGGGCAGCAAATACGGTCAGGTTTTCTTTTTTAAAAACTTCCTGTCTGATCCCAATCACTTTGTAAAACAGTTCGTGAGTGGCGCCCTGGTTGCCATTGCCATGACCGGTCTGGATCAGGATTTAATGCAGAAGAACCTGGCTTGTAAAAACATCCGGGAGGCGCAAAAGAACATGTTTGTGTTCTGTATCTATCTGGTGATCATCAATTTCCTGTTTTTGGTATTGGGCGCACTGCTGTATTTGTACGCAGGTTCTATAGGGTTGGAAATTCCAGCCCGAACGGATCAATTGTATCCTAAAATTGCCTTCGGGCATTTGGATACCATGGCCGGCATATTCTTTATTCTGGGATTGATTGGCAGTACCTATGCCAGCAGTGATTCAGCACTCACCGCCCTCACTACCAGTTTCTGTGTCGATTTTCTGAACTTTGAAAAAGGGAAGAACCATGAAGACCAGGTATTTGCGTATGAAGAAGACCGTCAGGCATCCAAACGCAAGCTGGAAAATCAACAACGCAAGACAAGGACACTTGTCCATCTTGGCTTCTCTGCCCTGTTTGTGGTCATTATCCTGATCCTGAATGCCGTGAGCGATTCGGCTGTTATCTCCCTTATTTTTAAGATAGCCGGCTATACTTATGGTCCGTTGCTCGGCCTTTTCATGTTTGGCTTATTTACAGACCTGAAAGTTCGGGATCGCTATGTACTGCCAGTTTGCCTGGCAGCTCCTGTACTTACCTTTTGTTTTGAGTATGCCTCCAAAACCTGGGGCAGTTTTGATGTGGGTTTCCTTACCATTCTGATAAATGGCGTTTTTGCTATTATTGGACTTTTCAGCATTTCATACCGGGATTTGGCGGATTGAATGGGACAAATGAACGACTTCGTTCGTTCTCCATTCAGTTCATAACCAAATGTCCATGCCATGACCCCTAAGGCTCCCACTGTTCGCAGGTTCATCTTGCGCCATTATTTCTCTTTGCTTGCTGCATTTACCATCGTTGCCGGCATCCATTTACAAAAATATCCCGACCTCATTTTCAGCAGCGACCCGGAGGGCTACTACATGTATATCGCAGCCCCGTTCTTTAGTGGAGGCTTTAACCAATATAAGCCCTCCAGTGAGGTCTACACCCCTTACACCGGTACTGACAAGGTTTTTTCCAAATATACTTATGGAACGGCCTTACTGGAAGCGCCTTTTGTATTTGTTGCTCATTTCATATACGTGTGTAAGGAAGGCCACCACAACACCCATGGTCGTTTGCCGGAGCATGGCTTTGGTGTTTTAGCCGCCTACATTTTTTACAGTCTGCTCAGTCTGTGGATGTTGCGCCGCTTTTTGGAAAAACGTTTTGACCCCTGGTGGGTCATGTTCGCGCTCTGTGGACTGTTTTTAGGCAGCAACTGGCTGTTTTATACCATTAAAGAACCTGGAAACTCCCATGTTGCGTCGTTGTTCGTTATTACCTGCTGGCTGGTATTTGCACCTCGTTTATTCCGGGAGCCTAATGCAAAAAACTTTGCATTAGCCGGATTGTTATTTGGCTTAACGAGCCTGATCCGCCCCACCAATTCCATTGCAATATTGTATTTGCTGTTTGCTGAAATGCCGCTTCCCGGGGGAGGAAACTTGAAAGAGCGCTGGCATTTTTTAGTCAAAAACGTCCGGTTCATCCCCGTTTCAGCAGCAATGGTTATACTGGTTTGGTTTCCTCAGATGTGGTACTGGCACTCCATCACCGGGAATTGGCTATACTATTCTTACGACGAAGAAGGATTCAACAACTGGCAGTCGCCAAGGATCCTGAATGTATTGTTTGACGTACAAAACGGCCTTTTCATATACGCCCCTATATTGTTCATGCCGGCCATTGGACTCCTATATGGTCTGTACCACCGACGCAGGGAAGCAATTGGTATCGCAGCCATAGTTGGCATCCTGACCTATTTGTTTGCCAGTTGGCATACATGGTCGTTTGGTGGAGCCTATGGCCACCGTTGTTATGTGGAATGGCTGGTTTTTTTGAGCATTCCATTTTGCTGGTTTCTGCAGGAAATCATAGCCTGCTCCAGGCGGGCACAGTGGGTGGCGTCAGGAATATCCCTGAGTCTGATATATGTAAGTCTAGGATTGACCTATTTGTACCAATGGCCCTGGGAGCGCCCCGGCTGGACCTGGCACAAATTAATGGAGACGCTTGGCAAGCTTATTCCTGTGTAGACATGCGCTTAAACCCACGTCGTTTTCTCATCTACGCTGCCACGCTGGCCAGGAACCTCTGCAGGCATTTCATGCCATGCCAGGTAGAAAAAGCCGAGGCAGCGTTCGCCGGCTTCCAACTTCAGGAATTCTGAAGACTCCAAAGCAGCCTTGGGAGAGCCCCAGAAACCGCCAAGACCAATGGCCGCGCAGCTAAGCCACATATTTTGGATCGCCATGGCTACAGATGCGATTTCTTCAAATTCCGGAAGGTTAGCGGCTGGATCAGGCTTGTGTACAATGGCAATCACAGCGCCTGCACGCAAGGGATTGGCTCCCGCCCCCTTCATTTTCTCCTCAGAGAAAAGATCGGCAGGCGTGTTCTTTCGGTAAAATTCAGACATATACTCCGACAGCTGCTGCCGGCTCTCTTCAGAATGGAATACTTTAAACCGCCAGGGTTCTGTGCGCTTATGTGTTGGCGCCCAGTTAGCATTCTCCAATAATTGTTCGATGATGCTTCGGTCAATGGATTTGCCAGGTGTATAAAATTTGGGTGGGACAGCCCGGCGGCTTTTAATCAGGAGGGAAATTTCGGAAAGAGTCATGAGTGGGTGTTTGTGTGGTTTATGGGGTTTATGTAGCGGC
>DLXL01000109.1 GCA_003448025.1 Saprospirales bacterium
TACTTGGACATTGGACATTTCTTATTGGATATTGGATATTCAAAAGAGTTTGCGCACGGCTTCCATGTCTTCCCTGGTTTTGACGAGGAGAGAGAGGTTTTGCAGCGCGATTTCTTTCCGTTTGTCTTCCGGGCTGCTCACATAATCCTGCAAATCAAGCACCTGTAGCCAGCCCAGCAATTCAGCGGTGGCAGGAGCTTTGCGCACTGCATGATCCCGCACCGCATTGAATTTGGTAATCAGTTCATCGAGCAGTTGCTCGGTGAAGCGGGTGGCGCCACCGAGTTGTGTTTTCGCAATGGCTATGAGTTGTGCCTTGTCCGGAAAAGGGATGTGGTAAAAAACACAGCGCCGCAGGAAGGCATCGGGGAGGTTTTTTTCCGAGTTGGAGGTCAGGATAACCACGATGCGCTGCCCCGGTTCGCGGCGCAGAGGATAATTTTCCAGTTCCTTGATGAGGAATTCCTGCCGTTCAATTTCAAACAGCAGGTCGTTGGGGAAATCCCGGGGCGCCTTGTCGATTTCATCAATCAGTACCACCGAACTGCGGGGCTTGTCGCGATAGGGATCCGTATTCAGCAACAAGGGATCTACCGTTGCTGGATTGGTTCTGGCAATGGCAAGTCCGAGCGCCTGCAATTCGAGGTATTCCACGGCAGAGAGAGACTGCTGGAGGTTGTCGCGACGAAGATTGGCAGCCGCAAAATGGCTCACCGCATCGTAGGTATAAAACAAGTCGCGAGCTGCCGAAGAAGACTTCGTATTGAAAATCAAAGGCTCCGGGGCGAAGTCGAACTTGTTTTTATCTTTGGCCAGTTCGTGGGCTACTTTATCGGCCAGGCGGGTTTTACCCGTGCCGGGCTCTCCGGTCAGGAGCAGTGGCTGGTTCAAAGCGATAGCCACTTCTACGGCGTTGCGCAGCCCATCGTCCATGATGTATTTTTCCGGGTCGAACTCGAATGGCGGGCGGTCTATTATGTTGATTTTCATTGTTTTGAAAAATGGATATCTGTGTATACTGGGATGTTTATTGGAGGGGTTGCCTGTTCATTCATTTTTTACGTCTATCACCCGTTTAAGCTCCATTTCCACATCGTCCATGTGCAGGAGTTGTTCTTTTCCGGGCACCAGTTTTCTGGGCGAACTTTGTTGTTTGGCACGGATTTTCACCAGCAAATCATCGAGCAAGGCATCGCGGGCAGAGTTATTCACCAATCCGAGTGGTTTGGAGTAATACCTTATCCAGTCTTCCAAATGCTCTTCTTCAATCATGGTCAGTTCCGGCAGTCCCACGGTATGGTTTGCGTTGCGTAAAGCCACTTCAATTTCATGCGGTGTGCGCTCATCCGTTTCCCGATAGTTTACGCCGAAGAAAAAGAGGAAGGTGGGCGAATTCTCAGGCATCGGGCAGGCGCAAAATTCTTCCACAAACCATTGTGCCAGCGTTGGCACGAGTTGGTTGTCCCAGTCGGATACCTCGATATAGCAGTGCGCAAATTCCGTTGTTTGCAGCCCGCGCAGCACCGAACTTTCCTGTAAAATGAAGTCGAGACGTTTGCTTTTCAGGTCTGAAAAAGCGTTGGGGTTAATGTTAAACGACTCACAAAACCGGGTTATAAACTCGAGTTTGGAGCATTCTAAATCTTCGCAAATGTCAAACAGTACCGAACTTGCCGACACCCTGGCGGTGGCGGACAGGGCTAGACCGCGACGCATTCCGCCGCGTTCCTGCGCCAATCTTTTGGAGAGACTTTCGTGCGACTGGTATCGACCGCCATACAGGTAGTAAAACTGGATTTGTTCGCCGGCGGCACGGCGTTTCAGGAAAAGTTGCTCAAAATGAGCCGTTTGTGATTCCCGGTTGCAGGTAAGGGCGTGGTAGCCGGATTGCAGGGTTGGGCCCTTTTCAGTAGCCGGCGCCAGCATTTGGCACAATGCATCATTCGCAAATGCAGCTTTGCGGGCATATTCATCGAAGGAGATTTTGTTCTTGATGTATTCTCCTTTGCATACGCTAAAGTTACCTTCAATAGTAGCCAATTCTGCCTTTCTACCTGGCATTTCAGACGCGACATAAACATTCGCCAGGGCGAAGGCTTTTTCAAGGTCACCATCTGCAATGGTTTGGAGGATTTCAGATGCTACGGGCATAGGGGCAAAATTGAGCAAATTTATTCATTTGTTGATTAATAGGACCACAAATGTGATTGCCCCGCCGGGGGCACAAATATTTCCGCCCCGATGGGGCTTAGTTTTAATGGATTGGGCAAATAGAATAGGATGGCATATGTTTGCCACATACGGCCTGTTTAAAACAATACACCGCTAACAGAAAACAAAACTGACTGTCAACAAAATCAATCCACATGAAAAAGCTACAATTCAAAAAAGATATAAACGCAAGCGCTCAAAAGGTATATGAAGCAATGCTGGGTTTGAAAGACAAAAGCACCTACGAGTATTGGACATCGGCCTTTAACCCTACTTCCACTTATGAAGGAAGCTGGGAAAAAGGCAGCAAAATTCACTTTGTAGGCGTAGATGAGCATGGGAAAAAAGGCGGAATGGTTTCTGAAATTGAAGAACACCAACCAGCCCAATTTGTATCCATCAGGCATATTGGTTTTTTGGATGGTGATACAGAAGTAACAACAGGGGAACAAGTAGAAAAATGGGCCGGCGGACAGGCTTTGTTGCATGAATCTTGTT
>DLXL01000147.1:0-2683 GCA_003448025.1 Saprospirales bacterium
CAAAAGTCACAAAGGACACATAAGGCCTGAAATTTTGTGCTCTTTGTGTCTTTTGTGGTTCAACAAATCATGGTGTGAAACGAGCATGAGCCACCACCCCCCAAAAAATCAACGAATGATTCTGGCATTACAGACCAACGCACCAAGAAAAAGAACCACAAAAGTCACAAAGGACACATAAGGCCCGAAATTTTGTGCTCTTTGTGTCTTTTGTGGTTCAACAAATCATGGTGTAAAACAAACATGAGCCACCCCCCAAAAAGAGATGACTCATGTTCAGATCTATATGCAAAGTATGGGAGAGAATCAATCTACCCAACTGCTTTTATGTTTGAAAAAGTAGCTCATGGTGAGTCGGAGGGAGCTTGTACGGATATGGTGGCCACCTGGTGCAAAAGCCAAATTTTCGTACAAATTGCGGGCTCCGAGATAATATCGGGCGCTTACATTGAAGCGGCCGGTCCCCGCGCTCAAGCCAAAAGCTGGTCCGAAATCAATACCGGACAGGGATTCGTTCAGAAGGGTAACCTGTGTTGCGTTGACAATGTTCTTGTAATCGCCCACATATTCATTTCGCTCTGTCCGATCGAGGTTATGGAAGTGACTTCCGAAGAATCCACCGGCCTGAATGCGAACCGGAATGTTTTTAGCCGGCTGATATCCGGCAAAAAAACCGGCTTCGAAAGTGTTATAATAGAAGTCGTATGTGCCAACCGTTGGAACGTTTTCCGGATTGAAGGTTGCCGTTTGAATGGTGGCGCCTTTCTGAGTGAACATGATTTCCGGAGCTAATTCAAAGCGATCACCAAAACCCAAATTAACCGAGAAGCCTAAAGCAGAACTCAATCTGCCCGAGGAGGTGGTATATAGGTCCGAATTAAGGCTGGAGTAATTGCTGCCAAGGCTTACCCCCATTTTATAATGGGTTTGAGCTTGCAAAGCAAAGGAGGCGGTCAGGATGGCTACAAACGCAGCCGCAAGGATAACTTTTACGTTCATGATTAATGGATGAATTTTAATTAAAATTCCGTGAAATGATTTTAAGTAAAATTTTGTCCTATAAACAAGAAAGTTTAAGTTAAGTTTTAAAATTTAAAGTGGCGCAAAGATGACGGCACAAGAGTCTGTCACGCAAGTGCCTTATTTAATTTGATTAATAAGACACTTTATTAATGATATAAAATACCGTGCCAATTTTAAACAAGTGCTCTTTATCAGGAAGCCAGCATCCCTGTGGATTTATACATTTCAGGTATGCTTGGCGAAACGAGTACTAAAACGTTCCTGTTTCTCTAATCATACCTGAAATGTATAAAATAGACTTGTTGCGATGGGGGCGTTTGTGCGAGGTGACAGCAAATTTTATTTTAGACAAGGCAAAATTTGCAGTCGCATGCGGGCAATTCGGCGAAAATTTTAACGACGTATAAAAGAAAATTTGGCCGAATCGCGCAAACAGTACCCCGTCGCAACAAGTCTAATATTAATATTTGTAAGATTTATGACAATTGGGGCCAAGCAGGCTTCCCTTATTGCTCTCCCTTGGTGTATACACGGAAGAATTGAAGCGGGATTTTACCTTCAAAAAAAGCCTTGCCTACAATAGTCCCTGAACATCCGATCTCACGCAAACTTTCCAGGTCTGCCACATCGCGCACACCTCCACTGGCAACCAGATTAATGGTGGGAAAACGCTTAAGAATTTCACGGTACAACTCCAGTCCGGGGCCGGAAAGTTCTCCGTCTCTTGCAATATCTGTGACTGTAAAGGTACTTAGACCCAAGCTGGTCATTTTTACAAGAAAATCAAAGATGCTTACTTCCGTTTGTTGTGCCCAGCCGTGAACTGCAAGGTTATTATCCCGCACATCAGCACCAACCAGAAAACGATCAGGACCAAATTTTTCAACCCAGGCGGAAAACTCGTCCTGCGCCAATAAGGCAACACTACCTACCGAAAATAACATAGCTCCGGCATCCCATACCTGCTTAAGCGAGGGGATGCTACGCAAGCCTCCTCCATAATCTATCTCAAGTCTGGTATGAGCTGCAACTTCTGCCAAAATATGCAGATTGGCAGGCCTTCCGGTCTTTGCGCCGTCCAAATCTACCATGTGTAGTCTCTTTATCCCCGCAGCCTCCAATTCTTTGGCCAATTCCAATGGATTTGCCGGATATTCTGTCTTTTGTTCAAAGTCGCCCTGGCGAAGTCGAACAAGTTTGCCATCGAGCAGGTCAAATGATGGGATGATTTGCATAAGAGTTGAAGATCCTTGTGAATTTGTTTTTGGGGAGACAAAGGTCAAAAAAAACAAAACAGGAATGTCAAAATCTTTGATTTCTTTATTGTTGAGGATTACTTCGGCACAATGTCTGTGTGTTTTCCCCTATTTTTGTCCCAAAATTGACCTGATACTTTCAATGTCTCCTTCCAAAACCTATTTGATTCTTTTATTTTTTTTGATTGCAGGGGGTGTTACTTTGATAGCCCAAAAATCTGCTTCTGCAAATAACTACCTTACCTCGGTTGCCAGGTCCGGCGAGGATGCACTGGATATGCTGGATCGCTTTGAGCTTGCTGAACACGATTGCAACGTTGCTCATTTTTTGAAAATAAACCAATTGGATAATTACAAACTCAGAGTCGGCAGTACTTATAAGCTTCCGGTTATGGTGGTGTCCT
>DLXL01000147.1:2823-7839 GCA_003448025.1 Saprospirales bacterium
TTAAGTATCCGAACTACTTTAAACCTGGACGATTGGAAAACAGCAAAAAGGATTGAAGCCTACAATAAGACTGTGCATAAAAAAGGGTTGCGGACTGAATACTTTATCGATAATAAGAAGCTCTGGGTACCCTGGCATGAATTGAATTGCAAAGAAGAAAATACGGAAACACCACCCAAAATGGCTGCCGGTGTCGGACTGGCAGTGTCTTCAGAGATAGAAATTCCCAGATATGTATTTCCCATTGCAAACAGGGTTTATGGAGGAGAGAAAGATTTTAGCAACGATCGAACCTTTGAACTCTATGGTTCAGGGTACGCCTATACCCCGTTGTTAAACAGAAGCATGCGGGGCCAGGTATATTACCTTATCAGTGGTCATGGAGGTCCTGATGTGGGCGCTCAGGGAAAAAGAGGTGGAAATACCCTTTGTGAAGATGAATACGCCTATGACGTCACCCTCCGGTTACACCGGCTTTTGATAAGCCATGGTGCTACAGCTTATATGATCGTTCGGGATAACAATGATGGGATAAGAGACGATATTTACCTGGACTGTGATAAAGACGAGGAAGTTCTAGGGCAACAGGATATACCTTTTGACCAAAAGGAACGACTGAAACAAAGAACTGATCTAATCAACGCGCTTACAGAGAAACATACAAAAGCCGGCCAGACGAATCAAACAATCATTGAAATCCATGTGGATTCCAGAAGTTTGGAGAAAAAGCAGGATATCTTCTTTTATTTTCGTCCGGGCAGTACACATAGCCAGGCTTTGGCGGAGCACATTCAAAAAACTTTTGCAGCCAAATATCGGAAAGCGCAAGGAGGTAGGGGATATAGTGGCAGCGTTACTGCCAGAACCTTATTCACCCTGAAGGAAACCATGTCTAAAAAGGCTGTTTATATTGAGTTGGCCAATATACAGAACGACTGGGATCAGCAACGCTTAGTATTAAAAAATAACCGCCAGGCTATAGCTAACTGGATTTGCCATGCTTTATTGACTCAATAATATTATTGGTCTTTCGGTACAATTTCTGTTTGCTGACCGAAATAATGGGCAAACTTGGCAATGTCCTCGGCCAATTCCTTGTTTTGAGTGGCTTTTAAATAAGTCTGACTCAGTGAACGCAAGGTTTGGTACATGAACCGATCCATCTCCAGGACTTGCATTTCTTTGGTCCAAAGATCAATTCGCAAAGTGTCCCTGTGTTCCTTGTCGAATAATGCCACAGCCATCGCTTTGCACTCTTCTAATACTCCGCCATTACGGTCACTGGCGCCCCATTCAATCTTTACAGGCACATGTTCCGCATTTAGTCCAACACGGAGGGTGATATCGCTTGATTTTACTACTTCGTTTGGGTCCATTGTGAATATATTTGAGCCGCAAAGGTAGAAAAAGGCTTTGCCTTTCCCCGATCCAATTATCAAGGTTTTCAGCCGGCAACAGATATTTATGCAGATTCATTTTGGCCACCACTTCGATTCCATTGTGCATGCACCTAAGAACCACCGTGAGGGCGAGTGGTTTGTTGGGCCTGTAAAATGGCTACAATGGCTGGAATCAATGCTTGGCCTGAAAGGCTACAGGAATAACACAACTTATCTTAGGATAGAGCTTTACCGACAGGCGTTGGCCCAATTTGCCACAGAGTCAGATTGTTTTTATCAGGCCTCTTTTAATGCAGACCGATTTGCTACTTCAGAAGTGCTTTTGCAAAGGCGGGATGAATTATTATTGGCCGGATGGGATTTTCAGGATCGCCCAAACTTGCCGCCCAGGCTAAAAGTATTTGCCGGAGTGGAGCATATTTATCAAAAAAAGCTTCAGGATCCAGAACTGTCCGTAGAGGCCGTTGGATTTTCAGACCGGTTTAAGCAGGCATTGGAAAGACTCCGTATCACCCCAATTGACCTGGAAAAAATCCATATTTATGAGCCTTTTGATTTGCAAATACCTGTTATTCAGCGAGTTTTAGCTCAATTCAGGGATCAGGGTGTTCCGATTGAAGAGGGCAGGTTCGAAAGCGAAGCTGCATCTGTTTCTCCCCTTGGAAAATGGATGCATGGATCGGGTGGGGGAGCGGGCAAGCTGGCCATATTGAAGGCTCGTCGTGATTCTGATGCTGCAGTTTTCCTGGCCCAAACGCTACATGAAAACCCAGGCTACCGCCCCACTTTTCTGGTTCCTGAAATGAACCTGCTCCTGGAACAGAATCTGCTTCAGGAAGGCTTTCCGCCCATGGGGATCTTATCCGCCTCTCTGGCCAGACCTTCGCTGCAAGTATTGAAATTAGCACCGGCTTTTCTTTGGGAGCCGGTGGACGTCTTCAAATTAATGGAGTTCGTTACACTTCCGGTTAAACCTCTGGATACCGGACTTTCCCTTGAAATTGCACGCGTTTTAGCTGAAAGACCAGGTTTATTCAGTGATACCTGGTTTGCAGCGGTTTATGGGTATCTGGAACAGGAGGAGGTTCAGGAGGAGGCCCGAGCACAATATAGTTTCTGGTTTGACCGAAAGAGATATTCAATGGATACGGGGGCTCCCAAACGGGATGCGGTAGAGTTATATGAATACCTTCAAAATTGGGCCGTCCGCCAGTTTGATAGCACCGGAAGCACCAACTCTTCCTTGTTGGTACTTGCTGAACAGGCACGTAGGATTCGGGAATTGCTGGATACTCTTCCAGAGCAACGCATTGGGTATTTGGAGTTGGAGCGTATCGTGCGAACCATCTATGAGCCATCCCCCATGCAGTTGGCTCCACCCGAACCTGGCAGCTTCTTATACTTTCATCATCCTGGTGCTTTGGCAGACCAACTGGATGATCTGGTTTGGTGGAATTGTGTATATGAAAATATTACGCCTCCTCCGGATCAATGGCAAAAAGCGGAGCGACAATATCTGGAACAGCATAACATATTTTTGGAAACACTCCGGCAGCAAAGTCAACGCAGTCAGCTAACCCAACGTCGTCCGATCCTTCAAACCAAAAACAGTTTGTTATTGGTCATTCCTGAGCAGGCAGATGGTGCAGAAACGGTTGCTCCTTTAATTTGGAGTGATCTGGAGGCTTTTTTTGGTTCTGAATTACACACATTTGTGTATGATATTTCCAGAACAGAAGATAGAGCGCGATTGGCCGAATGGTTAAAAATACCTGCCCGGGGAAGCCTGCCCTTGCGCAATGCCGTTCGACCCAAACCACAGATCCACATCGCACATCCGGAATGGATGAAAAACGCTGAATACGAAACCCCCACCAATTTGGAACTCCTCTTCTATTATCCGCATCGGTGGTTTTTCCGCCAAAAATTGCGGATGTATAGATCGAGCTTACTCAGCGTAACAGGCGACACCACTTTGCTTGGCAGCCTGGCACACCGTTTTTTTGAAAACCTGCTTAAAAACGACCTGGCAGGCCTGGATAGAAAAACAGTTCAGGAATGGGTAAACCAGGAGGCGCAAGTGTTACTACCTAAAGAAGGCGCCACCTTGTTATTGTATGGCAAAGAACCGGAGCGGATTGCTTTTTTACAAAGGGTGGCAAACGCAGCCTGGAATCTGATCACTTTGATCCGAAATAATCAATGGGAGGTGGCTGGAACTGAAGTGCCACTTACCGGAAGCTTTTTACAAATGCCTGTTCGGGGAAAAGCGGATTTGGTTTTAAGAAGAGGGGATGAACAGGTAATTGTAGATTTGAAATGGAGCGGCGCCCGCCGGAGGAAAGAGTTGATCCAAAACGAGGAAGACCTTCAGCTGATGCTTTATGCCAGGATGTTGGCATCTGATGGAAAGTGGCCACATACAGCCTATTTTATCCTGGAAGAAGGCAAAATGATTGCCAGGAATAATGAAGCCTTCAAAGAGGCCATTATTGCCGGATCCCCTGGTATGAATCACCAGACTGTGGCGGAGGCCATTTTTGATAAAATGGAAAAAACCTATGCCTGGCGATTGAGCCAGCTTGCCAAAGGACTTCTTGAAGTGCGAACAGCCAGAACGGCTCCCGAACTGGAAGCCATGTACGAAGGCCAATTGTTTGAATTGCTTGAAATGAAACAGGAAGACGCGCCATGGGATGACTATAAAACCTTGCTGGATGGCTAACCACTCAGAACTTATTACCTTCGCGCCATGGCAAAGATTTGGGCTGTTTTCGCTGCAGCTGTTTTTCTAATTCTCATGACCTTAAGTTTACCCATTGTTGGGTTAAACATGATTATTACGCCCGGACAAAGGGCATTGAGAAGTAATATTTATTATTTGCACCACATATTTACCCCTGTTTTTCTGTTTCTCGTAGGCATCCGGCTGAAAGTGGAAGGCAAGGAGTTGCTTGACCCCAAAGGAAGCTATGTGATCGTAGGTAACCACAAATCCTCCCTGGATTTTATTTTGAATGCACATGCCTTTCCAGGCGTTTTCCGGTTTTTGGCCAAACAAGAGTTACAGAAGATACCTGTTTTTGGATATATCGTAAAAAAGATGTGCCTTAATGTGGATCGGAGTAGTGCAATGAGCAGGGCCCGGAGTGTCGTTGCGCTAAAGCAACAACTGGCAGAGGGCTGGAGCATTTTTATTTATCCAGAAGGCAGCCGAAATTCAGGAGACCAACCCATTGGTAAATTTTACGATGGCGCTTTTAGAATTGCCATTCAAACTGGAGCTCCGTTAGCTATTCAGACAATACTGAACATTGACTACATCACAGCAGGTGGTAGTGGCCTTCGTCCGGGAACGGTGCGCATAGTCTGGGAAAACCCCATAGAAACCACTCAAATGAGCCAGGATGACATTATTCCTTTGAAAGAGAAGACGGAACAAATTATGCTTGCCCGTTTGAACAAAGACTAAGCGTCTTACTTATTGGTCAATACGATATACTCCCAAGGCTTCAAATTTAACTGCATATCCTTGGTCAGTTCTACAGTACTGGCTTCAAAAACACTCAGGTAAACATTGGATACCACTGCATCGCCTGGTCTTGATGTAACAGAG